>NZ_JAKRMO010000100.1:0-8721 GCF_022346485.1 Brachybacterium sp. ACRRE
CGCCCCCCCCCCCCCCGGCGCCGCCGCGGCCCACGGGCCCCACCCCCCGCCCCGCCCCCCCGCCCCCCCCGCCCGAAACTTCGCGATCGTCGCGTTCGCCGAGGCCGTCACCTGGGCGGGACTGCTGCTGGGCATGGCCCTGAAGTACGGGCCCGTGGGCACCGAGGCCGGGGTCTGGCTCTTCGGCCGGCTGCACGGCGGCGTGTTCGTCGCCTACGTGGTGATGGTCGTCGTCGCCGCGGTGGTGCTGCGCTGGAGGTGGTGGGTGGCCCTGCTGGCCCTGGCCTGCTCGATCCCGCCGCTGGTGACGGTGCCGCTGGAGATCTGGCTGCGCCGCACCGGGCGCCTCGCCGGACGCGGCATGTTCACCTCCGCGTCACCGGAAGGGCCCCTCTCCCAGGATGACACCGATACGCTGGTGGACGTCGATCACGCACCCTGACCAGGAGGTTCCCTGCCATGAAGATCGTCGTCGCCGGCGGAGACGGATTCTGCGGCTGGCCCACGGCCCTGTACCTCTCGCAGAAGGGCCATGAGGTCACGATCCTGGACTCCCTGGTGCGCCGCGAGATCGACACCGAGCTGGGGTCGAACTCGATGACGCCGATCCTCCCGCTCACCGAGCGCGTCGCCGCCTGGAAGGAGGTCTCCGGGAAGGACATCGACGTGGTGATCGGGGACCTCACCGACTACGACGACGTCACCCGGGTCGTCACCGAGAAGCAGCCCGAGGCGTTCGTGCACTTCGCCGAGCACCGCAGCGCGCCCTACTCGATGATCGACCGCGAGCACGCGATCGAGAACCACCGCAACAACGTCACCGGCACGCTCAACGTGCTGTGGGCCATCAAGGACCTCGCGCCCGACTGCCACCTCGTCAAGCTCGGCACCATGGGCGAGTACGGCCAGCCCAACATCGACATCGAGGAGGGCTGGATCGAGATCGAGCACAAGGGCCGCAAGGACCGCCTGCCGTTCCCCAAGGCCCCGGGCTCCTTCTACCACCTCACCAAGGTGCACGACAGCGACAACATCATGTTCGCCTGCCGCATCTGGGGCGTGCGCGCGACCGACCTCAACCAGGGCGTCGTCTACGGCCTCGACACCGACGAGACCCGCCTCGACCCGCGCCTGGCCAACCGCTTCGACTACGACGCAGTGTTCGGCACGGCCCTGAACCGCTTCCTCATCCAGGCCGCGATCGGCCACGACCTCACGGTCTACGGCGGCGGCTCGCAGACCCGCGGCTACCTCAACATCGCCGACACCGTGCGCTGCATCGAGATCGCGTGCGAGAACCCCGCCGAGCGCGGCGAGTTCCGCGTGTTCAACCAGTTCACCGAGTCCTTCAGCGTCCAGGACCTCGCCGAGAAGGTGCAGCGCGTGGCCCGCGAGCAGGGCATCGAGGTGGGCATCGACCACCTCGAGAACCCGCGCGTGGAGAAGTACGACCACTACTACAACGCGGTCAACACGAACCTGCTCTCCCTGGGCCTGGAGCCGCACCTGCTGACCGACGAGGTCCTCGCCGAGATCCTCTCCGTCGCCCGCGCGAACACCGACCGGGTGAAGGACGAGCTGGTCCTGCCCACCGTCACCTGGAAGTGACCACGACGGCGTGAGGATCGCGATCGTCACCGAGACGTTCCTGCCCTCGGTCGACGGCGTGGTGACCCGGCTGCGCCACGCCGTCGAGCGCTTCGTCGACCTCGGCCACGAGGTGCTCGTCATCGCCCCCGACCTGGGGGTCACCGAGCACCACGGGGCCCGCGTCGTCGGCATGAGGCCGGTGACGCTGCCGTTCTACAAGCACCGCCGCTTCACCCTGCCCAACCCCACCGTCGACGGCGTGATCCGCGGGTTCCACCCGGACGTCGTCCACGCGGCCCAGCCGCTGCTGCTGGCCTCCTCGGGCGCCTACGCCGCCCACCGCCAGCGGATCCCGCTGGTCGCGAGCTACCACACGCACATCCCCCGCTACCTGGACCTCTACAGGGCCTGGAAATGGTCGAAGCCGCTGATCTGGTGGCAGATCCGGCGCAACCACGCGCTCGCCGACATCAACATCGCGACCTCGCAGACCATGCGCGACGAGCTCGCCGGGCAGGGCCTGGAGAACCTCCACGTGCTGCGCCGCGGCGTGGACACCGCGCAGTTCCATCCCCGCTTCGCCTCGCAGGAGGTGCGCGAGCGCCTCACGGACGGGCACCCGGAGAAGAAGCTGCTGGTGTTCGTCGGCCGCCTCGCCGCGGAGAAGGAGATCCAGCGCCTGCGGGCGATGATGGACCGGCGGGACGACGTGGCCCTCGCGATCGTGGGCGACGGACCGTTCCGCGGCGAGCTCGAGCAGATCTTCGCGGGCACCTCCACCCTGTTCCCCGGCTTCCTCGAGGGGGAGGACCTGGCCGCGGCCTTCGCGAGCGCCGACGCCTTCGTCTTCCCCTCGGTCACCGAGACCCTGGGCCTCGTGATCCTCGAGGGCATGGCCTCGGGTCTGCCCGTGGTCGCCGCCCGCTCGGGGCCGACGATGGAGCAGGTCACCGACGGCGTCGACGGGCTGCTCTTCGACGCGGGGGACGAGGCGAGCCTCGATCGCGCCCTCGACCGCCTCGCCGACCCGGAGCAGGCGGCCTCGATCCGACGGGCCGCGCGCGCCGAGGCCGAGGAGTACTCCTGGGAGAACGCCTCGGACGACCTGCTGCGCCTCTACGAGCTCGCGATCGCGGAGCACGGCTCGCGTTCCTGAGCATGCGGACGGCCCGGCCCCGCAGCTGCGGGACCGGGCCGATCGGTGACCGGGCGCCGTCGGCCGAGGGCCGACGGACGCGGGATCAGCGGAAGGTGACGAACCCGGTGGGGTTGCCCCAGATCGCGCGCTCGACGACCTTCTGCTGGGATCCGGAGGCGTCGATGATCTGGCCGTTGCCGGCGTAGATCGCGACGTGGCCCGGGTAGGTGACGATGTCGCCGGGCTGGGCCTCCGACTGCGAGATCGACTTCCCCTGGGCGGCGATCTCGCCGCTCGTGCGGGGGATGTCGATGCCGGCCTTGTTGTACGCGTAGTTCACGAGGCCCGAGCAGTCCATGCCGCTGAGCGAGGAGCCGCCCCAGGAGTACGGGGTGCCGAGCGCGGAGCGGGCGGCGCTGACGATCTCGTTGTCGCTGCTGGAGCTCGCGCTCGCCGGGACCGCGGTGGAGCCCGCGGAGGAGCCGTAGGACGGCAGCTCGCTGGACTGGCTCGAGGTGGTCGAGGACTGGCTCGTGGTGCCGACCTCGTCGCTGCCGGCCAGGTCCAGGTCGTTCGCGTTGGCGGCGCCGCCGGTGAAGGCGGTGCCGGCCAGGACGGTGCCCAGCAGGGCGGCCCCGCCGAGGGTGCGGGCGGCGCGGCTGGTGCTGGTGAGGGGGGTGACGGCGCGGCCGGCGGCGCGGTGCGTGTTCTTCAGTGCCATGGTCTCGGTGCGTTCCTTCCGACCTCGGGTGCGAGGATCGTGATGCTGTGCGGGGGTCGTACGAGGAGGACCGGGAGCGGGGGCTCCGATCGCTGCCTGCGATGTGCCACCACCGTAGGAACGGGCCGAGGGCGATCTGAAGGCGTTTGGACGAGCCACCGACGAGGGTTGACGGGACTTTGACGCGCGCCCGGACGGAGGTGACCGGGAGGTGACGCGCATTGACGCTCTCGCGGGGTCTGCGCCACATCGCCGGGAGCCGCCTGCACGGATGCGGGGGATCCGCCGGAAGGCGTCGCAGGGGCCCCGAATGTGTCCGCTTATGACATCGAGGTGGCATGCGCAGGTCGCGGATGCCCATGATGCCGGGCATGACCACCACTGTGTCCGCCGACGCCCGTGCGCGCCGCGCCGTGAGCCCCCGCGGCGGGAGCCCGACGGACGCGGACCCGATCGCCGAGCGGGGCGCGCTGCGCCTGGCGGGCGTCGGCCGCGCCTTCGGCCCCGCAGAGGTCCTGCGCGCCCTCGACCTCGAGGTCCGCGCCGGGGAGATCCTCGCCGTCATCGGCCCCTCCGGCTGCGGGAAGTCGACCCTGCTGCGCCTGGTCGCGGGCCTGGATGCGCCGAGCGCCGGGGGGATCCGCCTGGGCGGGAGCGTGATCCGCGGCGTCGACGAGTCCACGGCCGTCGCCTTCCAGGAGCCGCGCCTGCTGCCCTGGCGCACCCTCGAGGCGAACGTCGCCCTGGGCCTCCCGCGCGGCACCGCCCGCACCGAGGGGCGCGAGCGCGTGCGCCACCTGCTGCAGCTCGTCGGCCTCGAGCACGCCGCGGACCAGCGCCCGCGCGAGGTCTCCGGGGGCATGGCCCAGCGCGCCTCCCTCGCCCGGGCCCTCGCCCGCGGACCCGAGGTGCTCCTGCTCGACGAGCCCTTCGGGGCGCTCGACGCCCTCACCCGCCTGCGCATGCAGGACCTCCTGCTCGAGATCCACGCCGCCGAGCCCACCACCGTCCTCGTCGTCACCCACGACGTCGAGGAGGCGCTGTTCCTCGCCGACCGCGTCGTCCAGCTGCGCACCCTGTGCCGCGCCGCGCCCGAGGAGGGCTCGATCGCCCGCGTGATCGATGTGCCCAGCCCGCGACCGCGCGACCGCGCCGACGCCGCCCTCGCCGCCCTGCGCAGCGAGCTGCTCGACGGGCTCGGCGTCCCCAGCCACCACGGCACGCCCGCCCACGGCACGACCACCCGCCCCACGACCCCCGAGGACCACGCATGACCCGCACCGCACGCACCCTCAGCCGCCGCGGCGCCCTCGCGCTCGGCGCCGCCGCCCCGCTCGCCCTCGCCGGCTGCGTGGCGGGGGAGAACGCCCAGAAGGACAGCGCGGGAGGGGGCGGCTCGGGCGACTGGTCGCTCTCCGAGCTCACCATCGACTTCGCGACCTACAACCCCCTCAGCCTCGTCATCAAGGACCAGGGCATCCTCGAGGACGCCCTCGGCGACGGCGTGAAGGTCACCTGGGTGCAGTCGGCCGGCTCCAACAAGGCCAACGAGTTCCTGCGCTCGGGCTCCGCCCACGTCGCCTCGACGGCCGGATCCGCCGCGCTGCTCGCCCGCGCGAACGGCTCGCCCATCAAGGTCATCGACATCTTCTCCCAGCCCGAGTGGTCGGCCCTCGTCGGCCCGAAGGGCACCGACCTGAAGGACCCCGCGGACCTCGAGGGACGATCGGTCGCCGCCACCAAGGGCACCGACCCCTACTTCTTCCTCGTCCAGGCGCTCGAGACCGCGGGCCTCACGGTCAAGGACGTCGAGATCCAGGCCCTCCAGCATGCCGACGGCCGCTCCGCCCTCGACGGCGGCTCCGTGGACGCCTGGTCCGGGCTCGACCCGATCATGGCCGCCGCCGAGGCCGAGAGCGGCGACGTCCTCTTCTACCGCAACGTCGACTTCAACACCTATGGGTTCCTCAACGCCACCGAGGACTTCATCGACGACCACGCCGATGTCGCCCAGGCCGTCGTCGACGCCTACGAGAAGGCCCGCAGCTGGGCGCTCGAGAACCTCGAGGGCACCGCGAAGCTGCTGGCCGAGGTCGCCGGCATCGACGAGAAGATCGCGAGCACCGTCATCACCGAGCGCTCGAACCTCGACGTCAGCGGCGTGCCCGGCAAGGACCAGACCGCCGTCCTCGAGAAGATCGCCCCCGTGCTCGGCGCCTCGGGCGACGTGCAGGGCGGGGAGGACGCCGTGACGAAGGCGCTGGAGAGCATCGTCCACGACGCCTTCGCGACGAAGGCCACGAGCAAGTGAGCAGCGCGACCGCCGTCAGCGAGCTCGGCATCTCGCACGTCGAGAGCGCCGCGGGGCCCCGCCGCGGCGGGTGGCCGCGCCGCCTCGCCCTCGGCGCCCTGGTGCCGCTGCTGATCCTCGTCGTCTGGGAGGTCGTCACCGCGACCGGCCTCGTGCCCGCCTACCGCCTGCCCGGGCCCCTCGCCGTGCTGCGCGCCGCCGGGGAGCTGCAGGCCGCCGGCGAGCTCTGGCTGCACGTCGCGATCTCGGTGCAGCGCGTGCTCATCGGCTTCGCGATCGGCTCCGCCGCGGGGCTCGCCGTCGCGTCCCTCGTCGGCCTCAGCCGCACGGCCGACGCCCTGCTGGGCCCGCTGCTCGCCGCGCTGCGCGCCGTCCCCTCGCTCGCCTGGGTGCCGCTGCTCATCCTCTGGATGCAGATCGGCGAGACCTCGAAGATCACGCTGATCGCGATCGGCGCCTTCTTCCCCGTCCTCACCACGGTCTCCTCCGCGCTGCGGCACACGGATCCGCAGCTCGTGGAGGCGGGGCGCGCCTTCGGCCTGCGCGGCCTCTCGCTGCTGCGCACCGTGCAGCTGCCCGCCGCCGTGCCCGCCGTGATCTCCGGCCTCCGCCTCGCCCTCGCGCAGTCCTGGCTGTTCCTCGTCGCCGCCGAGCTCATCGCCTCCTCGATGGGGCTGGGCTTCCTGCTGAACGACTCCCAGCAGAACGGCCGCGTGGACCGGATCCTGCTGACCATCGTGCTGCTCGCCCTGCTGGGCACCGCCACCAACGCCCTGCTCGGGCTCGTCGAGAAGAAGCTCCTGAGGAGGTGGGCATGACGACCGCCCCGACCACCACCACGAACGCCCCGACCAGGACCACCCCGACCGGGCCCGAGGCCCGACTGGTCGAGAACCGCAGCTTCCCCCCGCCCGAAGCCTTCGCGGCCCGGGCGAACGTCGGCCCCGAGGAGTACGCGCGCGCCGAGGCCGACCCCGTCGGCTTCTGGGAGGAGGCCGCGCGCCGCCTCGAATGGCGCACACCCTGGCACACAGCTCTCAGCTGGGAGCCGCCCACGCCCGATCCCGCGACCGGCGAGCTCAGCGTGCCCTCCGCCCGCTGGTTCGAGGGCGGCACCCTCAACGTCGCCGAGAACTGCGTGGACCGCCACGTGCGCGCCGGACGCGGCGAGAAGGTCGCGCTGCACGTCGAGGGGGAGCGCGGCGACCGCCTGGCCGTCAGCTACGCGGACCTCCAGGAGCGCGTCTCCCGCGCCGCCAACGCCCTCGAGTCCCTCGGCGTCGGCCCCGGCGACCGCGTCGTCGTCTACCTGCCGGTGATCCTCGAGACCGTCGTCATCACCCTCGCCTGTGCCCGCATCGGCGCCGTGCACTCCCTGGTCTTCGGCGGCTTCAGCGCCGAGGCCGTGCGCTTCCGCCTCCAGGACACGGGTGCGAAGCTGCTGGTCACCTCCGACGGCCAGTTCCGTCGCGGGAAGGCCGTCGAGGTCAAGTCCGCGGCCGACGAGGCCGCCGCCGACCTCCCCGATCTCGAGCACGTGCTCGTGGTGCGCCGCACCGGCCAGGAGATCGCCTGGACCAGCGGCCGCGACCTCTGGTGGGACGAGACCGTGGACCCCGCGAGCCCCGTCCACGAGCCCCGCGCCTTCGACGCCGAGCACCCGCTGTTCATCATCTACACGTCCGGCACGACGGGGAAGCCCAAGGGCCTCGTCCACACCGGCGGCGGCTACCTCGCGCACGCCGCCTGGGCCCACTGGGCGCACTTCGACGCCAAGGAGGACGACGTCCACTGGTGCACCGCGGACCTCGCCTGGGTCACCGCCCACACCTACGAGATCTACGGCCCGCTCGCCAACGGCCTCACTCAGGTGATCTACGAGGGCACCCCGGACACCCCGCACCGCGAGCGCCACCTCGAGATCATCGAGCGCTACGGCGTCACCGTCTACTACACGGCCCCGACCCTCATCCGCACCTTCATGTCCTGGTTCGGCGAGCAGGTGCCCGCCGGCCACGACCTGAGCTCGCTGCGCCTGCTGGGCACGGTGGGGGAGTCCATCAACCCCGAGGCCTGGGTGTGGTTCCGCCGCACCTTCGGCCGCGACGAGCTGCCCATCGTGGACACCTGGTGGCAGTCCGAGACGGGAGCCGCCATGGTCGCCCCGCTGCCCGGAGCGACCACGCTGAAGCCCGGCTCGGCGACCCGCGCCCTGCCCGGCATCGACGTCGCCGTCGTCGACGAGGCGGGCGAGGAGGTCGAGCCCGGCCGCGCCGGTGCCCTCGTCGTCCGTCGGCCCTGGCCCGGCATGGCCCGCACGGTCTGGGGCGACCCCGAGCGCTACCGCGATTCCTATTGGCGCGCCCACGCGGGCCGCGGCGAGCACGGCGGCTTCTACCTCGCCGGGGACAGCGCGAGCATCGATGCCGACGGCTGTCTGTGGGTGCTGGGCCGGCTCGACGACGTCGTCAACGTCTCCGGGCACCGCCTCTCCACGATCGAGATCGAGTCCGCGCTGGTCGCCGACCCCGCCGTCGCCGAGGCCGGAGTCGCGGGCGTCGCCGACCCCGTCACCGGCCAGGCCGTCGCCGCCTTCGTGACGGCGAGCGAGGGCGGCTCGACGGCCGACGGGATCGACGCCGCCCGTCTGCGCGCCCTCGCCGCCCGCGAGATCGGCCCCATCGCCAAGCCCCGCCACGTGCTCGAGGTCGCCGACCTGCCCAAGACCCGCTCCGGCAAGATCATGCGGCGCCTGCTCGCGGACCTCGTGCACGCCGAGCGGGACCGACGGGCGGGCCGCACGCCCGCGCCCCTGGGCGACGTCACCTCGCTCCAGAACCCCGACGCGGTCGACGCCGTCGGCCGCACCCTGGAAGGCCTGCCCGCGGATCATCCGCTCCTGGCAGGCTGACCCGGGCCGCCCGACCCGCGCCGCCCTGCCCGACCCGACCCGCCTGACCC
>NZ_JAKRMO010000101.1:0-8715 GCF_022346485.1 Brachybacterium sp. ACRRE
CGCTGAGCAGGTCCGTCAGCCGGCTCGGTGTTCACGAGCCGGCTGACGGACCTGCTCAGCGAGCGGATGCCTGCGCAGGCGGCCCAGCAGATGGGCGGCAGCGGGGACACCAACTCCCTGACGCCGGCCGTCGTGGACAAGCTGCCCCAGCAGATCCAGGACATCGTCGTGGGCGCCTACACCGACGCCCTCACCCCGATCTTCCTGTGGCTCGTCCCGCTGCTGGGCGTCGCCTTCGTGATCGTCTTCTTCATCAAGGAGGTCCCGCTGGCCACGACCGTGGGCGCCTCGGGGATGACCGAGGGCGAGGCCGCTGCGGCCACCGCCTCCGGGCCCGGGTTCTCCGCGACCGGCGCGCCGGCGAACGGTCTTCCGGCCGACGGCGCCGCACTCGCGGCCCGCACCGAGCGCGAGGACGATCTGCGGCTGGGCCTCGTGCTCTCCCTCGTCATCCAGCGCGCCCATCGGGCCGACGAGGACTCCGAGCTCACGCGGGCACTGGCCCACCTCGCCGGGGACCGACCCGGCAGCACCGCCGAGCGCGCCGACTTCGCCGTGCGCTCGCTGGTCACGCCGGCCGCCATCGCGCTGCTGCGCGGGGCCGGGGCCGACGTCGACGCCGCCGACGCCTCCCGCGGTCGGCACCGTGCACCGCACGCCGCCGACCTCGACGGCACCGGCGCGGCCGACCCGGAGCACCAGCACGAGAGCCACGACCCCCACCGGGCCGACGGCAGCGCGCCCCTCATGTCCCCTCACCTCGCCACCCAGTCCTGAGCGGCGCCCGACACACCTCGCCGCCCCGTCCGGGCGGCACCCGAAAGGACACATCTGATGACTCGTCGACTGATCGGAGCGATCGCCTCGCTCCTCGCCATGATGGCCGGGCTCTGGCTCGTGCTCTCCCCCTTCGCACTGGGCTTCCAGAAGAAGGACGCCGACTGGACCGACGCGACCCTCACCGACGTCTGGACCGGCCTCCCGCTGGCCCTCGTCGGCCTGATCGGCGTGTTCGTGTTCGCGGCCGCGCTCAGCAAGCACATGGTCCAGGCCGGGTTCGTCACCCCGCGCCCCGCGCCCCAGCAGGCGCAGTACGGCCAGCAGGACCCCGCCCAGCAGTACGGACAGCAGGCCTACGGGCAGCAGCAGTACGGCCAGCAGCCCTCCCCGCAGCAGGCGTACGGCCAGCAGGGATACGCGCAGCAGGGCGCCCCGGCGGCCCCCGCCTCGGAGCGCTCGCGTGAGATGGATGCGATGCTCGAGCCGCTGATCGCGGCCCTGGCCCGCGACATCGAGCGCGAGGAGCACACCGCCTCCGCCGCCGCGGAGACGCCCCATCACCGCGAGTACGGCCGCGCCGCCGTCGGCACCGACACCGGCGCCCAGGCCGCCGTCCCCGCCGAGCGCTGAGCGCTGAGCGCTGAGCGCTCCCGAGCATCCAGCGCCCACGTATCCAGCGCCCCGGCGCGTGCCTCCCGCGCACGCAGCCAGCGCACTCTCGCCTCAAGGAGAATCCTGATGACCCAGATCTCGCACACCGCCCCCGCCGGCACGGGCTCGCACGCCCAGCCCACCTCACCCCAGACCGCGCCCCAGACCGCCGACGCGGCCGGTTCCGCCGTCCCGACCGGCTCCACCGGTCCGGCCGGGTCGACCGGGTCGACCGCCTCGGTCGACCGCGCCGAGTCCGTCTCCGCCGTCAGGGCCGAGCCGATCAGCGTGCTCGACAAGGTCGGCATGGGCATCCTGGGGCTGCTCACCCTGAGCGGCCTGTGGATGATGCTCGCGCCGTTCCTCACCGACACCCAGAAGCGCGGCGCCGACTGGTCCGTCGGCACCACGAACGACTTCTTCGTGGGTCTCGTGCTCGCGGTGGTCGCACTCGCGGCCCTGGTCGCGGTCCTCGCCGGCGGACTCTCCGCCGTCGCCCGCCGCGCTCGCGCCCGCGCCGCCCGCACGGAGGCCTGAGCCCCGTCCGTCGGGCCCGATCCGGCGCCCGACAGACCTACAGTGCTGCGAAACGGTCGTTATGAGCCCTCATAACGACCGCTTCGCAGCACTGTTCGCATGCGCGGGCGCTCACGGACGCGCGTCGCGGGATCGCAGCGGCCCGTCCCGGCGCCGCTGCGCACCGACTCAGAACCCCACCGCGGACGCGGGCACGGACCGTGCAGAGGCGTCCGGCCACTGCATCCCGAACCCGGCCACCGCATCCATGAACGACACGACGGTCGCCGGATCGGGGAGACCGAAGTCCGTGAGATCGGTGGTCGTGTGGCCGCCCTTCACGAGGACGACGTCGTACCCCCGGATCACTGCCCCGTGCATCGTGCTGCGGATGCACTGCTCGCTGGCGGCCCCGACGAGCACGACCTCGGTCACGCCGAGATCGTCCAGGACCGTGCCCAGAGCCGTCTCCGCGAAGGCGTCCCCGTACGCCTTCTCGACACGCACCTCGCCCGGCTGCGGGTCCAGCTCGTCCACGATCTGCCAGGCGGGGCTCCCCCGGACCAGCTCGGAGTCGGCGTGCTGGATCCAGATGACGGGAGCAGCGGCCCCGCGAGCCCGCTCGACGAGATCGGCTGCGGTGCACAGCACCGCGTCGCGTCGATAGGCGCCGTCGACGACGCCCGCCTGCAGGTCGACCACGAGCAGGGCACGTCGGCCGTTCTCGGTCTCGGTCTCGGTCTCGGTCTCGGAGGTCATCGCCGCCCCTCCTGGCTGTCGGCGCCGGACCCCGCCGACGCCGCACGTCCCGCCGTCGCTCCGGGCTCCACGACGCGCCGGACCAGCCACGCCCACTTCCCGAGTCGGCGGACCTTGGTGAATCCGTGATCCTCGAAGAGCTCGACCGAGGCCGAGAAGAGGAATCTCCCGTGAGCCGTGCGTCCGGAGACCAGTTCCGGGATCGATTCCACCGTCCCTCCACCGGACTGGGCGATCATGTCGAGCGCTCCGCCGAGAGCTGCCCGAGCGATCCCGTCGCGCCGGTGACGCGTGTCCGTGTAGAAGCACGGGATGCGCCAATCGGGCAGGACGGGATCGTCCTTCTCGTAGGCCCTCCTGTGCTGGGCGAGGAGCGGCAGCTCATCGAGGCGACCGAACTTGGCCCATCCCTGGGCCAGCCCGTGCTCGTCGAACACGACGGCGGCGTGGGCCTTCCCCTGACGCACCAGCTCCTCCTTCGCCGCACGCTTGTCGATGCCCGGGACGGCGTGGAACGAGATCCCGTCCGGGGTGCGATGGTGCCCCATGCACCAGCAGCCGCCGAACACGCCGCCGTTGCGCTCGACGAGCTCGGCGAACGCGTCCCAGGTGTCGCCGTCGAGAGGTCGCACGGTCCACGCGCCCACCGCGTGCGTGCTCGCCGCGCTCATCGGCCCCTCACCCGCCGCCGTCATGTTCCGGCCCTCACCCGCCGTCATGTTCCGATCCATGGCCCTCGCCCCCTTCCCCGTCGCCGCAGCGCCTAGGGTGGCGCCGACTGATCGAATCCCTTCGATCAGTGAGGATAGAGGAGTGATCGAAAAATGTCGACCAGTCGGAGCCGACCTGACTACGACCTCGAGCCGAAGCAGATCGTCACCGATCCGGTCCAGGTCCGCGCCATCTTCCATCCGCTGCGCGGGACTCTGCTGGAGCTGCTCCTCGAGAGGGCCGCGAGCGTCCAGGAGCTCGCTGCCGCGGTGGGGCGCCCCAAGGCGAGCGTCGCGTACCACGTGAAGGTGCTCTCCGAAGCGGGGGTGCTGAAGGTCGTGCGGACCCGTATGGTGCGCGGCCGCGAGGAATCCCTGTGGGGCAGGACTGCGCGGCTGTTCGCGGTGGGCGACGTGCGGCTCGAGGATGCCGGGCCCTCGCCCACCCTCTTCGAGACCGCCGCCCGTGAGGCGGTCCCGGCTCTTCGTGACGACGACGTGCGCGGGCTCATCAGGTACGCATGGATCGACGAGAGCGTGGCGGAGAGCTTCTGGGACAGGGTCATGGACCTCGTGCGGGAGTATTCCGAGCTCGACGCCACCGTGCCCGGAACACGGGCGTTCGCCCTGATGACAGCGATGTACCCGACTGAGCACCCGCGGCTGCCTCGGCGTCGTGAGCCTGACGCGCCGGGACCCGACGAGCCCGCCTGAGAGAGCAGGGCGACATCCCGCCCCCCAGGTCCCGCGGTCTGCCGCGCCCTCCTCGCGTGTGCGACCGACAGACCTGCAGTGCTGCGCAACGGTCGTTATGAGCTCTCATAACGACCGTTGCGCAGCACTGTTCGCGTGCGCGGGCGCTCACGGACGCGCGTCGCGGGATCGCAGCGGCCCGTCCCGGCGCCGGCACGCCCTCACCTCGGCTCGCGCCTACCCGTCCCCCTCTTCGACCACCCGCACGGTCCCGGCGCCGCCGTCGATCCGCACGCGCTGCCCGGTGCGCAGGCGGCGGGTGGCGGTGCCGGTGCCGAGCACGGCGGGGATGCCGTACTCGCGGGCGACGATCGAGCTGTGGCTGAGCGGCCCGCCCACGTCGGTGATCACGCCGGCGGCCATGGCGAACAGCGGCGTCCATGCCGGGGTGGTGATCGCGGCGACCAGGATCTCGCCGGGTCGGAAGTCGCGGAACTCGCCGGGTCCGGAGAGCACGTGGACGGGCGCGGTGACCGTCCCGCCGCTGCCGCCGATGCCCGTGAGCACGACGCCTTCCTCCTCGGTGCCTCCTCCGCCCTCTCCGACCGACGGCATCCAGCGGTCGAAGCCGTGCCAGATCGAGCGCTCGGGCAGCAGCTGCGGGGGCGTCGCGAGCTTCTGGCCGCGCCAGATCACCCGGCGGTCCTCGATGATCCCCGCGCGCGTGGGCAGGGCCTCCGCCCCGTCGTCGAGCGCGCGGCCGAGGTCGAACAGCTCGTCCCGGCGCAGCCAGAACACATCGTCGACCTGCGCGATCACGCCCGCCGAGACGAGGCGTCGGCCGATCTCCCGCAGGGCGCGCCGCGCCGCGGGCCAGCCCAGGCCGATGCCGGCGAGCGCGTCCTCACGGGCGGGCGCGAGCTCCTGGGCACGGCGCAGCAGACGCTGGAACACCCGGCGCAGCGGCGATGGGAGGTGCGCGGAGATCGTCGCGGCGCCCTCCTCCCGGTCCCGCGCCGCCTTCTCGCGGCGCTCGCGCGGATCCGTCCCCTCCCCGCGCAGGTACATCCGCAGCACGTCCCACAGCAGCTCGGGGGTGTCGGCGGCGACCGGCTGGGCGATGTCCAGGGTGTAGGTGGCGTGGCCGTGCGCGGCCAGATGGGCGGCGAACCGCTCGCGCCACTGCGCCCACGCGTCCTCGTCGACGCCCTCCGGGCGCTCGTCGGGGACCGCGTCTGAGGCCTCGAGGGCGGAGGCGAGGCCCCCGTGCTCGCGCGCCCATGCGGCGAGGTCGTAGAGGGACTGCTCGGCGCGGATCGGCTCGCTCTCGAAGCCGAACAGGAGGGTCTCCGGTCGCGGGTCCCCGGGCCGGGCGACGCGCCGGCAGAACGCCGTGAGCACGGACTCCGCGATCACCACGGGCGGGATCACCGTCTGCACGGACGTGTAGTAGGCGAACCCCGCGGAGACCAGGCGCTCCGCGCCCTCGAGCAGCGCCACGGCCCCGGTCGAGCGGGCGTCCGCCCCGGACTCCTCCTCGACCACGCGCCGGTACCGCGGCAGCGCCGTGGTGCGCCAGTAGCGCGGCCCGCCCACGCCGCCGTGCAGCAGGCGGGGGACGAGCAGCCCCGACCGGGCCGTCATCCCGGCCATCGCGGCGTTGGTGTACCCGTAGTAGGCGTAGCCGTTGATGGTCGTGAACTCGACGCCCTTGTCGCGGAACACGCGGCTGCCGCTCGCATCGGTCACCGTCGCGATCATCTGCTCGATGACGTGTGCGGCGGTGAGGTCCGCGAACAGCGGCGTGAGCGGGTCGGGCATCTGCTCGACGATGCTCGCGCGGAAGTAGCCGGCATGGCGACGGGGCACGGGCCACGACGTCGGGGCAGGTCCGGCCGGCGCGGGGAGGCCGACGATGGGCCGCGCCTGCGTGATGACGAAGCCGGTGCCCGCGCGCGCCCACTCCACGTCCTGCGGGGCGCCGAAGTGGTCGGTGATCCGCGCGCCCCAGGCGGCCAGATCGAGCGCGGCGGCGTCGTCGAGCACGGGGGCGCGCCGCTCGTCAGGGCCGACGGAGACCGTCAGGGTCCCACCGCCGCTCCCGCCGGTCCCGCCGGTCCCGGTGGTCCCGCCGGCCCCGCGGGCTCCGTCGCGCCGGGCGGCCCGGTCGGCCGGCACCACCATCACCGTCTTGTCCGCCGTGGAACGGGAGGCGACGCGGCGGCGCAGGGTGTCGACCACCAGGTCGTCGGTGTCGACCTGCCCGGAGACGACGGCCTCCCCGAGGCCCCAGGCGGCGCTGATGAGCGTCTCGGAGCGTCGGCCGTTCTGCGGGTTCGCGGTGAACATGACGCCCGCCGAGTCGGCCGGGACCATCTCCTGGACGACCACGGCGAGCGCGACCTCGGCCGGGTCGATGCCGCGGCGCGCGCGATAGGCCAGCGCCCTGGCGGACCACAGGGAGGCCCAGCAGTCGCGGACGGCCCGTAGCAGCGCATCATCGCCGGTGACGTGCAGGTACGTCTCCTGCTGCCCGGCGAAGCTCGCGTCCTCGAGGTCCTCCGCGGTGGCCGAGGATCGCACGGCGACGGGTGCCTCGCCCAGCCTCTCGCGCGCCGAGAGGAGCGCGCCCCGCAGATCGTCGGGGATCTCGGCGCCCGCGAACAGCGCGCTGACCTCGGCGCTCGCCCGGTCGGCGGCCTCGGTGTCGTCGGGGTCGAGGTCGCGGACCGCGTCGAGCAGCCGCTCCCGGATGCCAGCGGTCTCCACGAACCGCCGGTAGGCACCGGTGGTGAGCACGAAGCCCGGTGGAACGGGGATGCCCGCCCGCGTGAGCTCGCCGAGGTTCGCGGCCTTGCCGCCCACCTCCGCGACGTCCTTGCGTGAGATGTCCTGGAACCCGCGGACCGTGCGGTCGACCATGGCGCCTTCTTCGACGGTGCGCCCGGGGTGGGGCGCGTGGCGCCAGCGAGCGTAACCCCGCGTCGACCGGGTGACCACCCGCCGCACCGTCGGCCGCCGCCCGCGGCGCGGAGATGCTCGCGCCGTCCGACGTCGTCGCGGCCCGACGTCGCCGCCCGACGTCGTCGTCCGACGTCGTCGTCCCCCTCTGCTAGCGTCGCGGCACGCCGTACCGTCGGCCATCGATCCGAGGAGGGCTGGCCCCGCCATGCAGAACGACGCCCCTCACAGCACCCCGCACATCGAGCACACTCGCACCCACCACGAGGACCACTCGCTGGACGTGCGCATCGGGCACCACGAGCTGATCCTCAGCCAGCGCTACGAGGCCGCGAGCATCGCGAACGACGTCCTGATCGGGATCTGGTTCATCGTGGGCTCCATCTTCTTCTTCTTCGCGTCGATGATGACGGCGGGCACCGTGCTGTTCCTCATCGGCTCGATCCAGATGACGATCCGCCCGGCGATCCGCCTGGCACGGCGCTTCCACCTGCAGCGCGTCAGCGGCAGACCGCTGCCGCACGCGATGGACTTCTGATGACCCGGCTGAAGGACTCCACGCGCCTCCGCCTGCTGCTCGCGCTCGTGGTGGGCGGCGTCCTGGGGATCCTGCTCTGGCTCGCGACCGACCGCGTCCACGCCACGATGATCGCGATCACCGTGGGCGAGACCGTCTTCCTGGTCACCTCATGGCTCTCGCTGTGGCCGATGGACGCCGAGCAGACGCGGCGCAGCGTGGGCCGGGAGGACCTGCGCCCCTCGGCCGACGAGGCCCTCACCGCGGGCGCCTCCGCGCTCGCGGTGATCACCGTCGTGGCCCTGCACCTGGGCGCTGCGGGCCCCAGCGGGGCATCCACGATGGGCGCGATCATCACGCTGGTGGGCGTGTTCGGCGCCTGGGCGTGCGTGCACCAGACCTACGCCGTCCACTACGCCCACCGTTACTACGCGACCGGCGGCGGCCTCGACTTCGGCGACGACGAGCCGCCGGCCTACTCGGACTTCCTCTACGTCGCGTACGCGGTGGGCATGACCTACGGCGTCACCGACACCGGCGCGGTGGACCGCGGCATGCGCAAGATCGTGCTGCGCCACGGCCTGGTCTCGTTCGTGTTCGGCCTGGTCATCCTCGGTGCGGCCGTGAACCTCGTGGCCGGGGTCTTCGGGCTCGGCTGAGAGGGCCCGCCGGGCCGGGCTCGATCCTCCGGCCGACGTCAGGGCCGACGCGCACGACGGCGCGACCATCGCCCCGGCCGGTTGTCGCCGGCCGCACGTCGCCGGTCATCGATCACCGGTCGCCAGTCACCGTTCGCCGGTCAGGCCCGCGCGAGGATCGCGACCAGGAAGTCGTCGGCGGCCGGCCGCAGGTCCCAGCTCGAGAAGCGATGCTGGAGGACGAGGCCCGCGGACTCGGCGTCGGCCGCGAAGTCCTCGAAGGCGTAGCCGCGGCCCGCGCCGAAGCCGACGACGAGGCGACCCTCGGGGGCGAGGTGCGCGGCGAGGCGCTGGAGGGCGGGCCGACGTTCGGCGGCCGAGAGGAAGGCGAGCACGTTCCCCGCGCTCACCTCGAGGTCGAAGACGAGACGCTCACCGGCGCCGGAGGGCGTCGTGCGCTCCCCGCCCTCCGGCGCCGGTGAGCGTCTCG
>NZ_JAKRMO010000102.1:0-8488 GCF_022346485.1 Brachybacterium sp. ACRRE
CTCGTTCCCGCTCCCTCCTGTCCGCCCGGCGGGCTGCCGCCGGGCGGACAGGAGGGAGCGGGAACGAGAGGGGACGTCTGGTCAGGATCTGCGCCGGAGCACGGCCGATCGGGCACGGAACCCCACCGAAGCGGCCCTCTCGCGGGTCCGGGCGAGGGGGCGAGGGTCTCGTCGGCCCGCTCGGATCCTCGATGCACGCGGTCGCACCCGGGGCCACGGTGACCCACGGCACATCCGCCCTGGCACCCTAACAAGATCTCGCGCCGCGCTCGAGGACGTCCCGGCGCATCGCCCGCACCTCGGAATACGCGCCCCCGCCGCGCGCGTTCGCAAGGGACATGAAGGCCATCACTTACAGCACGTACGGAGACCCTGACGTCCTCGAGGTCAGCGAGGTCGAGACCCCCAAGGTCGGCCCCGGCGAGGTGCGCCTCGCCGTGCGCGCCGCCGGCGTGAACCCGGTGGACTGGAAGATCGTGGCCGGCGGCCTCGATCCGCTCATGAACATCGAGTTCCCCGCGATCCCGGGCTGGGACGTCGCGGGCGTCGTCGAGGCCGTGGGGCTGGACGTCACCGAGGTCGTCGAGGGCGACGAGGTCATGGCCTACGGCCGCAAGGACTGGGTCGAGCAGGGCTCCTTCGCCGAGCAGATGACGGTGCCCGTGCGGACCCTCGCCCGCAAGCCCGCGACGCTCGACTGGGAGCAGGCCGCCGCCCTGCCCCTCGCCGGCCTCACCGCCTACCAGTCCCTCACCCGCATGGGCGTCGCCGAGGGCACGACCGTGCTGGTCCACGGCGCGAACGGCGGCGTCGGCAGCTTCGCCGTCCAGATCGCCGTGGCCCTCGGCGCGCGCGTCATCGGCACCGCCTCCGAGCCGAACCACGACCGCCTGCGCTCCCTGGGCGCCGAGCCCGTGACCTACGGCGAAGGCCTCGCCGACCGCGTGCGCGAGCTCGCGCCCGACGGCGTGGACGTCGTGGTCGACTACGTGGGCGGGGTGCTGGACGCGACCCTCGCCGTGCTCGCGGACGGCGGTCGGCACGCCTCGATCGCCGACGGCTCGGTCGCGGAGTCCGGCGGCACCTACATGTGGGTGCGGCCCGATGCCGAGGACCTCGCCGTCCTCGCCGACATGGTCGACACCGGCAAGCTGCGCGTCGACGTCGCCGGGTCCTTCCCGCTCGAGCAGGCGGCCGACGCCTTCCGCGCGAGCATGGACGGCCACACCAGCGGCAAGATCGTGGTCCGCGTCAGCGAATGAGCGGGCCCGGAATGGCCCCGTGGTGAGAAGGGGTGAGAAGGGGAGTGCGCAGATGAGCGAGCCGAGGGTCCCGATCAGTCTGCACCGCGGCGACATCACGACGGACGGCGACGTCGACGCGATCGTCAACGCCGCCAACTCGACGCTGCTGGGCGGCGGCGGGGTCGACGGCGCGATCCACCGCGCCGCCGGCCCCGGGCTGCTCGCCGAGTGCCGCACCCTCGGCGGCTGCGGGACCGGCGACGCGAAGATCACCGGCGGTCACGACCTGCCCGCCGCCCACGTGATCCACACCGTCGGCCCTGTCTGGTCGACGCGGGCCGACGAGACCGGACGGCAGGAGAAGGACGCCCAGCTCGCCTCCTGCTATCGGCGCAGCCTCGAGGTCGCACGCGAGAACGGACTGGTCAGCGTGGCCTTCCCGTCGATCTCGACGGGCGTCTACCGCTTCCCCGTCGAGCGCGCGGCCCGGATCGCGATCCGCACCGTGCGCGAGACCGAGGCCGCGCTCGGCGGGTTCGAGGAGATCCGGTTCTGGCTCTTCGACGATGCGACCCTCGCGGCGTATCGGGCGGCGCTCGAAGCGGTCTGAGGGAACCCGCGGCGGCCCTCAGCCCTTCTTCTCGCCCGTCGACCAGAAGTAGAGCAGCTCGGAGTCGTTGAGCAGCCGGTCGCCGATCGCGCGCTCCTGGTAGATCGCGGGGTTGTGCGAGGACAGGGTGCGGGCGTTGCGCCAGTGCCGGTCCAGCGCTCGGCCGCGCGAGGTCGCCGAGGCCCCGCCCACCTCGAACAGCTGCGTGGTCACCGCGAGCACGTTCTCCACGGCGGTGAGCTGCGCCTGCACGGTGCGCAGCTCGGCCGCGTCGATGAGGGCGAGCGAGCGCTCCGAGCCCGCCACCCCGTCGCGATGATCGCGGATCACCGACTCCTGCGCGCGGCCGAGGAGGCGCGCGGCGGCGAGCACGGAGTCCTCCGCGGCGGCGAGCCTCGCCGAGAGCCGGCCGACGACCGCCTGGACCAGCGGATCCTGCGCCGCCGTGGCACCGCTGCCCTGCGAGTAGACGCGGGTGCGCGAGCGCACGAACTCGACGCCGTCGCGCAGCGCCGCCCTCCCCACACCCACGAGCGAGGACAGCAGCACCAGCTGCAGGAACGCGGTCTGAGGGGTCGGCAGGCCGTCTGCGCTCCCACCTCGGATCCGCACCCGGGAGGCGGGCACCCGCACGTCGTGCAGCACCGTGGTGCCACTGCCGGTGAGCTGCTGGCCGAAGCCATCCCAGTCGTCGCGCACCTGCACGCCGTCGTCGTCGCGACGCACCGTGACCCGGGCGCGCCGGCCGTCGGGCGTCTGCGCGGTGACGTTGATCCAGTCCGCGAAGATCGAGCCGGTGGAGTAGGCCTTCTCACCGTTGATCAGGAAGTCCTCACCGTCGGGAGCGACGGTGGTCGCGAGGTCCCCGACCCGCGCGGTGGAGCGCTCATGGCTCGCATTGCCGAAGACAGCGCCGCCGGCGAGCAGGCGCTGCCAGGTGCTCGGATCCTCCTCCTCGTCGCCCAGCAGCAGGCCGTTGGCGAAGGCGAAGTGGGCGCGCAGCAGCTGCGGGAGGTTCGAATCGGCCTCACCGAGGTCGATGAGCAGGGCGAACAGGGTCTCCACGTCGGCCCCGGATCCGCCGTGCTCGCTCGGGACGGTGATCGCCGTGAAGCCCGCGTCCGCGAGCGCGCGGACCTCGTCGAAGGGCAGGCGGCGCTCGCGCTCCCGCTCGACCGCGCCCTCCGCGAACTCGGCGAGGACGGGCGCGAAGCGCGCACGCAGATCCTCGTGCGTCGCGGCGGCCGAGTCGGCCGAGTCGCTCGGAGTGGCCGAGTCTGTCGGGGCGTCGGGTGCGGTGGTGGTGCTCATGCGGTCTCCTGGAGGGTCGGGTGGGGGAGCGCGGCGACGAGCTCCCTGGTGTAGTCGTGGCGGGGGCGGAAGAAGACGTCGTCGGCGGTGCCCTGCTCCACCACGCGGCCCGCCTGCATGACCAGCACGCGGTCGGACACGTGGTGGACGACGCCCAGGTCGTGGGAGATGAACAGGTGCGCCGTGCCGAGAGCCTCCTGCAGGTCGCCGAGCAGGTCGAGGACCTGCGCCTGGATGGACACGTCGAGCGCGGAGACCGGCTCGTCGAGCACCAGGATCTCCGGCGAGGTGGCCAGGGCGCGCGCGATCGCGACGCGCTGGCGCTGTCCGCCGGAGAGGGTCAGGGGATGGCGGCGGGCATGGGCCGCGGTGAGCCCCACGGCTTCGAGCAGCTCGGACACGCGTCGGGACCGGGCCCCGCTGCGGGCGGAGCCCCCGAACTCCGCGGGGAGTGCGTCGGCGATGGTGCGGCCGACGTCCCAGCGGGGGTCGAAGGAGCCCAGCGGGTCCTGCGGCACCACGGAGATGCGGGCCCGGCGCTCGCGGCGGCGGCGCTCGCGCAGCCCGGACCAGGCCTCGCCGTCGAGCAGGACGCGCCCGGCGCTCGGCTCGGCGAGAGCCAGCGCGATGCGCGCCGTCGTCGACTTCCCGGATCCGGACTCGCCGACGATCCCGAGGGTCTCGCCCGGCGCGAGCGCGAAGGACACGTCGTCCACGACGGTGCGCTCGCGCCCGTCGGGTCCGCGGAAGCGCTTCGAGACGTGCTCGACCTGCAGCACCGGAGCCTCGGCGGCGGGTGCGCCGTCGCCGTCGGCCTCGGGCCGCCGTGCTCCCGCGCGTCGCGCCCCGAGCCGCTCCCGGTCCCGCGCCGAGAGCTCGAGCGGCGGCGTGTCGGAGAGGCGCGATCCGCGGGAGCGGGCGGACGGGACTGCCGCGAGCAGGCGGCGCGTGTACGGATCGGCGGGGCGGGACAGGACCTGGGACGTGGGCCCCTGCTCGACGACGCGGCCGTCCTTCATCACCAGCACCTCGTCGGCCAGGCGCTCGACGACGGCGAGGTCGTGGCTGATGAGGATGATCGCGCGTCCCGCGGCCAGGTTCGCCTCGAGCAGCGAGAGGATCTGCGCCTGCACGGTGACGTCGAGGGCGGTGGTCGGCTCGTCGGCGATCAGGACCTCGGGATCCAGGGCCAACGCCGCGGCGATCAGCGCGCGCTGGCGCAGCCCGCCCGAGAGCTCGCTGGGCAGCTGACGCGCGCGCAGCTCGGGCTCGGGGACGCCGGCGGCCGCGAGCAGCTCGTGCACCCGGCCCTCCCGTGCGCGCCGCGGCACGCCGTGGACGCGCAGGGGCTCGGCGATCTCCGCGCCCACGCGGCGCAGCGGATCCAGGGAGACCAGGGCGTCCTGCAGCACGTAGCCGATGCGGCGGCCGCGCAGGGCGCGCAGCTGGGCGTCGGATGCCCCCAGCAGGTCGGTGCCGGCCGCCTCGAGACGGTCGGCGCGCACGGCCGCCCGCTCGCCGTTCAGCCCCAGCAGGCTGCGTGCGGTCACCGACTTCCCGGAGCCGGACTCGCCCACGATCCCCAGGCAGCTGCCCGGGCGCAGCGTGAGCGAGACGTCGTGCACGACCTCGACGTCGTCGAAGGAGACCGAGAGGTTCTGGGCGGTGATCAGGGCGTTCATCGGGAGGCTCCGGAGTCGGCGGCGCGCTGCAGGTGACGGCCCAGCACGGTGAGGGACAGGGTGAAGACGACGATCGTGATGCCGGGGAAGAAGTCCATCCACCAGGCCTGCTGGATGTAGGTGCGGCCGGCGTTGAGCATCGCGCCCCACTCGGCGGTGGGCGGCTGCACGCCCATGCCCAGGAAGCCGAGCGCCGCGGCCCACACGATCGCCTGGCCCACCCCGAGCGTCACCAGCACGGTGAGCGGGCGGAAGGCGTTGGGGAGGATCGTGCGCGTGAGGATCCGGGCGGGGGAGTGGCCGAGCGCGCGGGCGGACTCCACGTACAGCGAGCCCTTCACGGCGAGCACCTGGCCGCGCACCATGCGGGCGTAGCCGGGCATCGTCGCGACGCCCACGGCGACCATCTGGGTGAGCGCGCTGCTGCCGTAGACGGCGATGAGGATGAGTGCGAGGAGGATCCCGGGGAAGGCGTAGAGGACCTCGATCACGCGGGTCACCGAGGCGTCGGCCAGGCGTCCGCCGAGGCCGCCCAGGAGCCCCAGGGCGATGGCTCCGACCAGGCCGATCGCGGTCGCCCCGAGGCCGATCGCGAGCGACTGACCGGCGCCGTGGACCACACGGGAGAACACGTCGCGCCCCGACTGGTCGGTGCCGAAGACGTGCGCGGCGCTGGGGCCGTCGAAGCTCTCGCCGAGGCTGATCTCGAGCGGGTCCTGCGGGGCCAGGAGGCCTGGCGCGACCGCCGCGAGCAGCACCAGGACGACGACCACGGCCGCGAGCCAGAAGCTCACGCTGCGCAGCGCCGTCGCCCGGCGGGCCCGCCGGGCCCGGGGACGGGAGCCTGCCGCCGGGGCGGCGGTCTCCGGTGCAGTGGCGAGAGCGGTCATGAGGCGCCTCCGATCGAGGTGCGCAGCCGCGGGTCCACGGCCACGGCGGCGAGGTCGGTGAGGATGTTCGCGATCACGTAGACGAGCGCGACCACGAAGGTCACCCCGATCACGAGCGGGAGATCCTGCGAGGTCACGGCCGTCACCAGCACCTGGCCGATGCCCTGGCGGGAGAAGATCACCTCGACCACGACCGCACCGGAGATCAGCGAGCCCAGTCCCCATCCCGAGAGCGCGATCCCCGGCAGGGCGGCATGGCGCAGGACGTGGCGCCACCGCACGTCACGGGGGCGCGTGCCGCGAGAGAGGGCCGAGAGCACGAAGGGCTGGCGCGAGGCGGCGTCGAACTCGTCCCGCGTGACCTGGGCGAGGAAGCCGCCGAGCGGGACGCCCAGGGTGAGCGCGGGCAGCACGAGCCCCGCGGGGCCGTCGTCGACCACCGGGAGCCACTGCAGGGTCACCGCGAAGACGACGAGCAGCACCACGCCGAGCCAGAAGTGGGGCAGGGCGGCGAGGACGACCTCGAGGCCCGAGCCGATGCGCGCGGCGAGTCCGGGACGGGCGGCCGTGAGCAGGGTGCTGCCGATCGCGATCGCCCAGGCGATGGCGAGGGAGGCGCCGGTCAGCTGCAGCGTGGGGACGATCTGCTCGGCGATGATCCGGGCCACCGGCTCCTTCATCGTGTACGAGCTGCCGAGGTCCCCGCGCACCAGACCGCCCAGGAAGTCTGCGTACTGCACGAGCAGGGGCTGGTCGAAGCCGTACTGCGCGCGCACCGCGGCGACGGTCTCCGGCGGCGGGTTCGCCGAGGCGCCGCCCAGGATCGCGAGCGCCGGATCACCCGGCACGAGGTGCTGCAGGAAGAACACGATGGTCGCGACGGCCCACAGCAGGACCAGGGCGGAGAGCACGCGCAGCGCGATCCGTCCGGGCAGGGAGGCGCGCAGGCGGGCGAGCAGGGCGGCCGGCGGCGCGGCGGGCCCGGGGCGTGTGGGCGCGGGGCCGACGGGCGCGGCCGGCTCCTCGGGGCCGACGGGGCCGACGGGCGCTGGGGCGGAGGACGTGGTCTCGGCGGTCATCTCAGGCTCCGTCCCGGATCAGGTAGGCGTCGTGCAGCACGGGCTCGCCCTCGCTGGGCTCGATCCAGATGTCCCGGACCTGGTCGGACCTCGTCGCCAGGCGCGTCTGGACGGGATAGAGGGGCAGGTGCCAGGCCTGGGACGTGAGGATCCCCTGGGCCTTGGAGTACAGCTGCTGCTGCTTCTCGGGGTCGGTGGTGCCGGCGGCCTGCACGAGAGTCCGATCGAGCTCGTCGTCAAAGTCGCGCGCCACGTTCTGCCCGTTGTCGATGTCGAGGGTCTCCTGGGAGAACTTGATGTACATGACGCCGGGCGTGGGGCTGTTCCAGTAGCGTCCCTGCAGGTCATAGGCACTCGGATCGGTCTTGATCGCGGTCATCGAGGCCGCGTCCTTCGGCTGCAGCTCCACCTTGATCCCGGCCCGCTTCTCCATGGCCTGGAAGTTCTGGAAGATCGTGAGGTCCGCCGGGGGCGTCTCGCCCGGATCCGAGTTAAAGGGCAGGCGCAGCGTGAGGGTCTTCCCGTCCTTGGTGCGGTAGCCGTCCGCGTCGCGGCCCGTCCATCCCGCCTCGTCGAGCAGCGCCGCCGCCTTGTCCGGGTCGTAGGGGAAGGGCTCGTGGTAGCTGTCGTCGTAGTCGGGGGTGCCGCTGGACAGGGCGTTGCCCTCGTAGGGGAACACGCCCGCGTAGGCGCTCTCGACGATGCCGGGGGCGTCGGCCGCATGCACGATCGCCCGGCGCACGCGCACGTCGGACAGCTGCGGGCTGTCGGTGTTGAAGTCCAGCGCGAAGGGCACGCCGGAGTGCACGAAGTCGTCGGTGTCGATGCGTGGGTCGGCGCTCGCTGCGGGCACGGATTCGGGCGGGAGGTTGAAGATGGCCTGCGCCTTCCCGGACTGCAGGGCGCCGAAGCGGGCGGTGTTGTCCTTGAGGAAGCGCCAGGTGACCTTCTCGAGGTAGGCGGGCCCCTGGTGCTTCGCGTCGGCCGGGGCGGAGTCGTAGTCGTCGTTGCGCACCAGCACGACCTCCTGGTTCCGCTTCCACTCGGCGACCTTGAAGGGGCCGGTGCCGACGGGCGCCGCGCAGTTCTTCTCGAGCCCGCGGGCCATCGCCTTGGGGGACTCGATGCCGAAGAACGCCTGCGAGAGCACCGTGAGCAGCGGCGAGTAGGGGCGCTTGAGGGTCACGCGCACCGTGTGCTCGGAGACCGCGGTGGCCTTCTCGAAGTACGGCGAGAGGTACAGCAGGTCGGTCGAGGACTGCGTGTCCGGGTCCATGATCTGCTCGAAGTTCGCGACCACCGCGTCCGCGTCCAGCGGCTCCCCGTCCGTGAACTCCACGCCCTTCTTCAGGTGGAAGTCGTAGGTCAGCCCGTCCTTCGACACGTGCCAGGACTGGGCGAGCCAGGGCACGACCGTGCCGTCGGCCTTCATCGAGACCAGCGAGTCGAGGTACTGGCGGGCGATGTAGGTCTGCGGCATGTCGCCGCTGTTGTGGGGGTCCAGGCAGGTGGGCTCGCGGTCGGTGGCGTACACGAGATCGCCGCCCTCCTTCGTGCCCGCGGGCAGGGAGGCGGAGGGGTCGGCGGTCCCGCAGCCGGCGAGCACCGCGAGGACGGCGAGCGCCGCGACGGCGGCGAGGGCGGGGCGGGGTCGCATGGGCGGCTCCTGGTG
>NZ_JAKRMO010000103.1:0-8417 GCF_022346485.1 Brachybacterium sp. ACRRE
CTCGAGGACGGTCCCCTGCGCTTCTCGCAGATCTCGCGGCTCATCGACGGGATCAGCCAGAAGATGCTCACCCAGACCCTGCGCTCCCTCGAGGCCGACGGACGGTTACTGCAAGGTGCCTACTTCCCAAAGGATACCGAGTTACCTACAGTGAGCGTCGTGGGTGCGGCGCACGTCGCACCGGCCCGGCGGATCCGTCGGGCATCAGATCGACCCGGGCGCCGAGCGCCCCGAAGGAGACACCATGACCAGCACCTCGACCGGCTCCTCCCGCATCGTCGTCCTCGGCGGCACCGGCTATGCCGGCTCGCTGATCGTCGAGGAGGCCGCGCAGCGCGGCCACGACGTCGTCGCCGTGAGCCGCACGGCTCCGCAGAGCCTTCCCGTCGGTGCCTCGCACCGCGCGGGGGACGTGCGCGATGCGGCGTTCCTCGCCGACGTGCTCGACGGGGCCGACGTGGTCATCGCCACGAGCTCCCCGCGCGGTGAGCTCGCCGAGCCCGGCGTGCTGCGCGGCGCCTACGCCGAGCTCGCCCGCATCGCGGAGAGCAACGGCGTGCGCCTGGGCGTGATCGGCGGTGCCGGCTCCCTGCACGTGAGCGAGGGAGGTCCGCTGCTCGTGGACACCCCCGATTTCCCGGACGCGTTCCTCACCGAGGCCCGTGAGCTGGGCGGCGTCCTGGAGGACCTGCGAGGCGACACGGGTGAGCTCGACTGGTTCTTCCTGAGCCCTGCGGCGGGCTTCGGCGGATACGCGCCGGGGGAGCGCACCGGCTCCTACCGCGTGGGCGGCGACGTGCTCGTCTCCGACGAGAAGGGCGAGTCCTTCATCTCCGGCGCCGATCTCGCGATCGCCGTCGCCGACGAGATCGAGGAGCCCGCGCACCGGAACGCGCGCTTCACCGTCGCGTACTGACCCGCCGGTCCCGCGGACGGCCGGGCCGGCCGAGGGCCGCGGCAGGCGGCCCGACGGGTGGTCCGCGGCCGACCCGGCAGAAGAGATGAGCGTGGCGCACCGGATCCGATGGGTCCGGTGCGCCACGCTCATCTCTACGGGGCGCGGAGGTCAGTCCTTCGCGACCTCCTTGACCTTCACCTTCTTCGAGCCCGCGCCGCGGACGACCAGCGCGAGCGCGATCGCGGCGAGCCACAGGTCCTTGGACAGCGGAGTGCCCGCGTGGGAGGGGCGGATGCCGTCGGCCTGGGTCATCTCGGAGTTGCGGAAGTACATGGAGAGCATGCCGGCGCTGAAGGCGCCGAGGCCCAGGCCCGCCACGCGCGTCGGCACGAGCGGCAGCAGCAGCGCCGAGCCGACGGCGATCTCGCCGAGGCTCACGAGCCAGCCGAACTGCTTGGGGGACAGGCTCTCCACCTGCGGGATGCCCTGCGAGGCCATCTGCTGGAGACCGGTGGCGGCCTCCTCGGGGAGGCCGAGCTTCCCGATCCCCGAGTTCAGGATGTAGGCGCCGGTGACGCCGCGCAGGATGGTGTTGCTGAGGCTGAAGGCCATGGGGACTCCTTGATCGAGAGCGGTCCGTGCAGGACGAGAGTAATGAATCCGGCCGGGACGGGGGAGGCACGCCCGGCCGTGGTGCGCGAGGACTCACCCGTCGCCCCGTCCGCGGTCCCGCACGGCGTGCTCTCGCCCACGACTGCTGCGCACGGCGGGCATACGGGCCGCTCGGCCCGTAGACTCCCCTCCCGTGGCTCTCACCATCGGAATCGTCGGACTGCCCAACGTCGGCAAGTCCACCCTGTTCAACGCCCTCACCCGCGCCGAGGTCCTCGCGGCGAACTACCCGTTCGCCACGATCGACCCGAACGTCGGCGTCGTGCCGCTGCCCGATCCGCGGCTCGGCACGCTCTCCGAGATGTTCGACAGCGAGAAGCAGGTGCCCGCGACCGTGTCCTTCGTGGACATCGCCGGCATCGTCAAGGGCGCCAGCGAGGGCGAGGGCCTGGGCAACAAGTTCCTCGCGAACATCCGCGAGGCCGACGCGATCTGCCAGGTCACTCGTGCCTTCGCCGATCCCGACGTGATCCGCGCCGAGGGCTCCGAGGGCCCGTCGGGCGACATGGAGACGATCACCACCGAGCTGATCCTCGCCGACCTCCAGACTCTCGAGAATGCGCGCCCGCGCGTCGAGAAGGAGGTCAAGCGCAAGCTGACCGAGCCCGCCGTGCTCGAGGCGATGGACGCGGCCAAGGATCTGCTGGAGACCGGCAAGACCCTGTTCCAGGGCGCGGCCGCCGCGGGCATCGACGCCTCTCTGCTGCGCGAGCTGCAGCTGATGACCGCCAAGCCCTTCATCTACGTGTTCAACACCGATGAGGAGGGGCTCGCCGACGAGGCCTCGCAGCAGGCGCTGCGCAAGCTCGTCGCCCCGGCCGACGCGATCTTCCTGGACGCCAAGTTCGAGTCCGAGCTCGCCGAGCTCCACGAGGAGGAGGCCCGGGAGATGCTCGAGAGCACCGGCCAGGCGGAGTCGGGCCTCGACCAGCTCGCGCGCGTCGGCTTCCACACGCTGGGCCTGCAGACCTACCTCACCGCCGGCCCCAAGGAGTCCCGCGCCTGGACCATCCCGCAGGGCGCGACCGCCCCGCAGGCCGCCGGCGTGATCCACACGGACTTCGAACGCGGCTTCATCAAGGCCGAGATCGTCAGCTTCGACAAGCTCGTCGAGGCCGGATCCATGGCCGACGCCAAGGCCCACGGCTGGGTGCGCATGGAGGGCAAGGACTACGTGATGGCCGACGGAGACGTCGTGGAGTTCCGGTTTAACGTCTAGCGTTAATGACGGTCCCCGTCATACACTGGTCTCGTGATCAGATCGTTCGGCGACAAGGAGACCGAACGGCTGTGGCGTCGTGATCGCGTGCGGTCGATCGATCCGAGGATTCATCGGGTTGCACTGCGCAAGCTGCGTCAGGTCGGGTCCGCGAAGAACCTTGAGGACCTCCGCGTCCCGCCGGGCAATCGTCTTGAAGCACTCAAGGGTGATCGGGCCGGACAGCACAGCATCAGGATCAACGACCAGTGGCGCATCTGCTTCGTGTGGACCGACGCCGGACCGGAGGAGGTGCAGATCGTTGACTACCACTGACAGGATCGAGCCGATCCACCCGGGTGAGGTCCTCATGGAGGACTTCATCGAGGGCTTCGGCCTCACGCAGAACAAGCTCGCGGTCTCGATCGGGGTTCCGCCCCGACGGATCAACGAGATCGTGCACGGCAAGCGAGGCATCACGGCGGACACCGCGCTGCGTCTCGCGAAGTACTTCGGGACCTCGGCGGAGTTCTGGATCAACCTGCAGAGCCACTACGAGCTCGACCGCGCGGAGGACGTCGCGGGCGAGCAGATCGCCTCGATCACGCCGTTGGCGGTCGCGTGACCGGTCGTCTCGTCGTGCTCTCGGGACTTCCCGGTGTGGGAAAGACGAGCGTTGCCGAGACCATCGCTGCACGCACGGGGTTGGTCCACCTGGCCATCGATGCGGTCGAGGAGGCGATCCTCGCCTGCGGTCTGTCTTCAGGGTGGCGCGTCGGTGTGGCTGCGTACGAGGCCACGCGTGCCATGGCAGAGCAGAATCTGCGGCTCGGCCTCGATGGCGTCGTGGATGCTGTCAACGACAGCGAGGGGGCGCGGCAGACCTGGTGCACGGCGGCCGCGCGAACTGGTGCGCATCTCGACTTCGTGCACCTGGTGATCTCCGACGTGCACGAGCATGAGCGGCGGATCGGCGACAGGGATCGCGGTCTCTCCCATGTCGGTGAGCCGACCTGGTCCGACGTATTGCGCCGCCGCACACGCTGGGACGGTGTCGCCCTGCGGTGGGGGCGCGTAAGGTCGGGGCCCCGATTCTTGAGGAGGGTGACGATGCTGAACTGGTTGCGGAAGCTGCGACGGGTCCGCGGGGATGCCCGGGCCGTCGAGCAGGGCCCTGAAGCCGTGGGCAAGCGTGCCGGACGGCGGGCGATCAACAAGGCGGCACGGCGCGCGCTGCGCTGAGCCGCTCGAGCGACTCGGATGCGCGAGGCATCCTGCACGCGTCTGGGGCGACGCCTGCCTCTCAGCCCGTGTGCGTCCCGACGTTGGCCACGGATCCCGCGGAGTCCCGGTAGAAGAAGCGCGTGACGCCCCAGTCCTCACGGGTCAGGGGATGGACGATCTCCACGCCGGCGGCGATCGCCGCCGGGTGCGCGGCCTCGATGTCGTCGACGAAGATCGAGCATGCGGGATTCACCGTGGCCGTCGCGTCCCTGGTCATCAGGCTCAGCTGGTGGCCGCGGGTATCCGCGAGCGTCACGATCCAGCCGTGGTCCCGGGAATGCTCGGATCACTCGGCTTCGATCTCCCGGATCACCCGGGCCGGCACGCCCCCGACGACGGTCCGTGGCGGGACGTCCTTGGTGACGACCGCCCCGGCGCCCACCACTGCGCCCTCACCGATCGTCACTCCCGGGAGCACCGTCGCGTTCGCTCCGATCCATGCGCTCTCGCCCACGACCACGGGGCGGGGGATCGTGGTGGAGCGCCGGGAGGGATCCAGCTCGTGGTTGAGGGTGGCGATGACGACGTTGTGGCCGATGAGGCAGTCGTCGCCCAGGGTGATGCCGCCCTGGTCCTGGAACCGGCAGCCGGAGTTGATGAAGACCCGCTCGCCGATGCGCAGGTTCTTGCCGCTGTCCGTCGTGAACGGCGGGAAGATCCGGAACGAGGCGGGCACAGCGCGCCCGGTGAGGCGCGACATGATCTCCACGCGCTCGTCGAGGGTGGTGACGCGGGTGTTCAGCTCCATGCACAGGGCGATCGCCTCGTCGGCGAGGTCGTCCATCATGCGTGCCGCCGGGCTGCCCGGGAGTGCGGGCGCGCCGGCGTCCATCTGCGCGAGGAACGTCTCGAGGTCCATGCGTCGTCCTCCTCCGTCGTCCTTCGTCGTGGCCATTCCGCTCACTTGCCGCTGAACACGGGGAAGGCGCTGGACTCGCCGTAGTCCTGACCCTTCATGTTCCTCAGCGTCGCCATGTCCTTCTCCGAGATCTCGAAGTCGAGCTGCGCGTTGGAGCGCATGTGCTCCGGGTTCGCGGTCTTCGGCAGAGGCACGGTGCCCAGCTGCAGTGCGTAGCGGATGCACAGCTGCGGGACGCTCGCCCCGTAGGTCTCGGCCATCGCCTGCACCTCGGCGTCGTCCAGGATCTCGCCGTGCGCGATCGGCGAGTACGCCTCGACGAGAATGCCCTGCGAACGGCAGTACTCCAGCAGATCGTGCGGGGTGTTCCCGGCGTGCACCAGCAGCTGGTTCACGTGCGGGACGACGTCCGCGGTCTCCAGAAGGCTCTCGAGGTCGGACTGCAGGAAGTTGGAGACCCCGATGGCGCGGATCCGACCGGACCGGTGCGCCTCCTCCAGGGCCTTCCACGCCTGACGGTTGCCCTCCGCGTAGTCGCCGCCGCGGAAGTCGTCCCAGGGCTGCGGGCTGTGGATGAGCATCAGGTCGATGCGGTCCAGGCCGAGCGTGCGCAGGGACTCGTCGATCGCGGCGGCCGCGCCGTCAAAATCCTTGATCTCGGCGGCGAGCTTCGTGGAGACGAACAGGTCGTCGCGGTCCGCTCCGGAGGTGCGGACGCCCTCCCCGACGCCCTGCTCGTTGCCGTAGGCCTGCGCGGTGTCGATGTTGCGGTAGCCGATCTCGACCGCGGATCGCACGGCCTCGGCGGCCTTGTCGTCGTCGATGAACCAGGTGCCCAGTCCCAGCTTCGGGATCTCGACGCCGTGGGCGAGGGTATAGGTCTGGTCGAGGATGCTCATGCGCGCTCTCCGCTCGTCGGCAGCTGGTCGTAGAGGTCGTCGGCGACGGGCTCCAGCCATTCGTTGGAGACGTCGTCGCCCGGGGTGATGAAGGCGAGATGGGAGAACCAGGAGTCGGCCTTCGCGCCGTGCCAGTGCTTGGTGCCCGCCGGGACCCGGATCACGGTCCCCGGCTCCATGCTGATGGGCTCCTCCCCGTCGGCCTGGTACCAGCCGGAGCCCGCGGTGCAGATGAGCACCTGGTCCCCGCCGCCGCTGCGGCCGTGGTGGATGTGCCAGTTGTTCCGGCAGGCTGGTTCGAAGGACACGTTGCTCACCGGCGCGCTTCCCCCGGTGAGCGGAGCCAGGTAGCTGCGGCCGATGAAGTACTGCGCGAAAGCCTCGTTCGGTTCCCCGAGCGGGAACATCTGGTCGAATCCGTCGTTCGTCGTCATGGGTGCCTCCTCATCATGGATCGCGCGGTCGAAGGGGCCGCGCCGATCGTGTGGTCTCCACTCCAGCACGGTTCCGGCGCGCGGGGGAGTCTCCCGCGAGAGGGGTTCTGCGGGAGACTCCTTCCTCGCGGCGCCCGCGCGTACCCTCGCCCCATGGACAATCGAGCCGAGGTGCGCGAGTTCCTGACCTCGCGCCGCGCCCACGTCTCGCCCGAGCAGGTGGGGCTTCCCGCCGGGAGGAACCGGCGGGTGGCGGGCCTGCGCCGCAGCGAGGTCGCGGCCCTCGCAGGGGTGAGCGTCGAGTACTTCACGAAGCTCGAGCGCGGCGCGATCAGCGGCGCCTCCCCGGAGGTCCTCGACGGCGTCGCGAGGGCGCTGCTGCTGGACGACGCGGAGCGCGCCCATCTCTTCGATCTCGCGCACGCCGCCAGCCCCGTCGCCCGCCCGCCCCGAAGGCATCCCTCCCGGAGCTGGACGCCGCACGAGAGTCTGCAGTGGGTCCTCGACGCCGTGACCGCCGGCCCCGCGTTCGTGCGCAACGGCCGCATGGACATCATCGCGACCAACACGCTGGGCCGGGCGTTCTACGAGGACGTCTTCGACATGCCGGGCCAGGCCCCGAACATCGCCCGCTTCACGTTCCTCGACCGGCGCGCCCTCGATTTCTACCCCGACTGGGACTTCTTCGCGGGCGTCACGGTGGCGATCCTGCGCACCGAGGCGGGCCGCGACCCCCACAACAAGGAGCTGCACGACCTGATCGGAGAGCTGTCCACGCGCAGCGACGAGTTCCGACGGCTCTGGGGCGCGCACGACGTCAGGCACCACGGCACGGGCTCGAAGACCTTCCGCCACCCTGTCGCGGGCGAGATCACCGTCGCGTACGAGGGGATGGGGATGGAGTCCGAGCCCGGCCTCACGCTCACCGTCTATGCGGCCGAGCCCGGATCCGTCTCCGCCGAGCGCCTGCAGCTGCTGGCCTCCTGGGCGGCGAGCGAGGTCGGGGAGGACGGCGCCGTCATCCCGTCGGGCGGGGGAGCCGGGGGCTGAGGGGATCAGCGCCGCTGATCCCGCAGATCCCGCCGATCCCTTCGATCGCGCCGATCCCGCACGACCACCAGGAGGACCACTCCGATCCCCAGCAGAGCGACGATCGCGTTCGCCGTGGTGAGGCCGACGGCCTCGACGGGCGAGGCGCCCTCCAGATGCATCAGGTGGAAGATCGCGTGCGGAACGGCGAACACGGAGAAGGCGAGCGCCGCGGGGATCGCGAAGTGCGCCGTCGGGCGCACCAGCGCGATGCCGAACAGCAGCGCGATCCCCAGGGTGGCGCCGCCGAAGTCCCGTGCGTAGTGCTCGCTGAACGGGGGCGTCAGGTCCACGGTCGGGAAGTGCCGGTAGAAGCTCGCGGGCACCAGCGCGTTCGATGCCCCGACGACGAGCTCGTCGAGGAACAGGATCGCCAGGGTCAGGCGGATGACGACGTTCACGGTGGAATCCTCTCGATGCGCCGCGGGCCGGCAGGCCGACCCGATCACCGCGACGGATGCGCAGCTCACCCTCTTGACCGCGCGGAGGCTCGGGATGTGAGGACGGAAGCTGACCGCGCCGCCACCCCGCGTCGCCATTCCACGTAGCCACCTCGCGGAGCCGCCTCACACGGGCGGCTCGCCCCCGGTCGTAGGGGCAGGGGACGGAGCACCCGTCCCGAGAGGAGAGCACCATGGACGCACCCACCCCTGATATCCGACTGCTGGATCAGGCCCACGTCGCAGGCGGCGTCGGACCGGCGCATGTGATGACCGTGAGCATGACGCTGGAGCCGGGATCGCCGGGGTCGCCCCCGCACCGCCACTCCGGCCCCGTCTTCGGCTACCTCCTCGAGGGCGAGCTCGTCTTCGAGCTCGAGGGGGAGCCGGAGCGCATCATCCGCACCGGCGAGGCCTTCTGGGAGCCCGGCGGCGACCTCATCCACTACCAGGCCGCCAACCATCTCGCCGAGGCCCCGACCACGTTCATCGCGGTCATGGTCTGCGCGCCCGGCGAGGAGATGATGACGTACGTGAGCGAGCAGGAGCTCGCCGAGCGCGCGCATCTGCGCCATCCCCGCTCCGGCAGCTGACCAGGCGGCGGGGGTGGATGCGGATCCACCCCCGCCCGACCGGCCTCGCCC
>NZ_JAKRMO010000104.1:0-8234 GCF_022346485.1 Brachybacterium sp. ACRRE
GGACAAGGATCTGGACCGCAAGGAGCTCGAGAAGCTGTTTTTGACCCTGGCCTGAGACCCCGAATCCCGAGATGATCGGGGTCCGGCACGACGACCCGAAGGAGAAGACGATGACCTACACGCATCACCTCACCCTCGACCAGCCGTACGCGCAGGCCGTCGAGAGCGTGCGCGCAGCGCTGTCCGAGCAGGGATTCGGGATCATCACCGAGATCGACATGCGCGCCACGTTCGAGAAGAAGCTCGACGCAGATGCGGCCGAGGAGATCGGCGACTACATCATCCTCGGCGCTTGCAACCCCAGCCTTGCTCGCCAAGCCCTCGCCGCAGAGCCGCAGCTGGGCGCACTGCTGCCCTGCAATGTGATCGTCCGGGCCGGTGGCGACGGCAGCCTCGTCGAGGCGATGGATCCGAGGGTCATGGTCCAGCTCAGCGACAGCGACCAGGTCCGGGTTGTCGCTGAGGACGCGGACACGCGTCTGGGCGCAGCGCTGGCGACGTTGAGCCGCTCCGCCTGACGTCCCGACCCCTCCCCGGCCAGCCGTGCTGAGCACCGGATCAGTCGCGGACAAAGCTCACCCGCCGAGAATCTGGAGGGCCTGCACCACGCCCCCTTGGCCTCTGCCGGAAGGGGAAGGTCTCCTCCGGTGGTCCGACCGTGCGGGCATCGATCATGCACAGCGCCATTCATGCCGGCGGCCCGTGGTCAGCCGACCATGGGCAGGCCGGCGCCGGCGGCGTCGTCGAAGTTGCCGTCGATGTGCACCACGTCGCGACCTTCGCGCTCGAGGAGGCTCGCGCCCACGCCGGCACGATAGCCCGATCCGCAGTGGACCCACAATCGGCCAGGCGGCACCTCGTCCAGCCGAACCAGAAGCTCGTGCAACGGGATGTTGACCGCGCCATCGATGTGCGATGTCTGGAACTCCTCGATCCGACGCACGTCCAGGATCGCTTCGCCCTCCGGGCGGTCGGCGAGGAGCGAGGGCCAGTCGACCCGCGGATAGGACGAGATCTGCGCGGACGGTGCCAGGCCTCGGGGATCCTCGCCGAGGACGGCGTCGGGGGAGTCGATACCGATCCGGGAGAGGTCCCGGATCGCCTTCTCGACGCCGTCACGGCTGCCCACGAGGGTCAACTGGCTGCCGTAGGGGAAGACCCAGCCCAGGAAGGTGGTGAAGCTCCCGCCGTCCCCGTACTCGAAGCTGACCGTGCCATGCAGGTGATCAGCGGCGTAGGCGACCCGATGACGCAGATCCACCACCCACTCCCCGGCGTCCAGGCGCGCCGTCAGCTCCTGCGCGGTGAGTGGGTCGGGGATCTCGAGATCCGGTTCCGAAGGCCCCGCCGCATTGGTGGGCTGCATATGGACGTAGTAGTTCGGGTAAGCCGTGAGATTGGCGAGCAGCTCGCGCACGAAGTGCAGTTGGTCGGAATCGGTGTAGACGTGGTTGGTGGAGAACTGCTCGCCGAGAGTCGACTCGTCAGCGCCGGTGGCCGGACCGGAGGAGCAGAAGGACCCGAATCCGTGCGTCGGGTACAGGGCGGCCCGTTCGCTCGCCTCATCACCGAGCCGGCGCGCGGAGTTCCACTGATCCCGAGTCAGATGCTCGGCGTGCTCCTCGCCGAGCAGGTCGGTGCGGCCGACGGATCCGTAGAGCACGCTGCCCCCGGAGAACACGGCCTCGTCGTCTCCGTGGGTGACCACGTAGGACAGGTGGTGGTGGGTGTGCCCCGGCGTGGCCACCGCCTTCACCGTGAGCCGGCCGACGCGGATGGTGTGGCCGTCACTGATCGGTGTGCGCTCGAAGGAGACCTCATCGGCGGCGTTGACGAGGTAGGGCGTGCCGTGCTTCTGGGCCAGGGCCAGGCCGCCGGTGAGGTAGTCGTTGTGGATATGGGTCTCTGCGACGAGTGCGATCCCGACCTCCGCGCGACCTGCCGCTTCCTCGATGCGGTCGATGTCGCGCTGCGCATCGATGACCAGTCCTTCCTGCCCGTCGTGGACGAGGTAGCTGCGATCCCCGAGCTGCGGGGTCTCGATGACGATGACATCCATGAACTTCGCTCCCGACGCCGTGAGGTGAACTGTACGAACACGGTGCCTCAGGAAAGCCACGGTGTCGAGCGGTCGATGCGTCGAGATCAGCCACCCGCCGTAACCCGGCCCTTCGCGGTTCGTGGTGGATGACCCTGCTGAGGCGGGTAACCCTGCGGCATGGGGTGTGACGAGCGGATTGACGGTTGCAGCTGCGGTGACGGCCGGGGACATCAGCACGAGCGCTGCGCAGACGTAGCGATCGAACTCGCTTGGGGTCCGCGCGTGCTTCGCGGGCCATGGAAGCGCGACGGTTCGATCCTCGGACCGCGGTGCTCGCCGCGCTCAGTGCAGTGCCACTCTCAGAAGACCGCTGTAGAAGAAGAGCGACGATGCCCAGTTGGGGTATACCCCACGGCGCAGATCTGTCCCAGAACTGCTGTTTTGGACCCTGTGGGACGGGGAGACCTACGGGTACGTAGCCGTCACGCAGGGTGGTACTCAAAGTGGCAGATGTGTCTAGTTGAGGTGACACCAACTCGTGCGGCAGTCCCCCCTATCTGGCGGGCAGTTGTGGTCGGCGGGCAGTGAGAGCGAAGACGGCTATGAGGAGCGGGACACTGGCCGCTATGACGAGGGGCGTCGTGTAGGAGCCGGTGCGGGCCTCGAGAGCGGCGAACAGGACGGGGCCTAGTGCGGTGGAGCCGACGGCTACTGCGGCAACGACGCCGCGGATCGCTCCTAGGTGGCGGGTTCCGAAGGTGTCGGGCACGTTGACGATCTCGACGGTGCGGGCGAAGGCGCCGGCGGCTCCGAGTGCTAGCCCGTAGACGAACGCGCTCCAGCCGGGGTCGACGGAGGTGGCCCAGAGGAACGCGAAGGTATGCATGAGCATGCCCGCCACGATCAGTAGGCGCGGACTGACCCGGTCGGCCAAGCGGCCCGCTACGAGTGTGGCCGCGATGCCGGCCAGGGATTGCGGGAGGAAGGTCGCAGCCGCGGCTGTGCTGCTGAGGCCGTGGCGCTGCAGAAGGTCGATCTGGTGGAACGTGACGGCGGTGGTGAACATCCCGGAGACGGCCACACTGCTGGTCAGCACCCAGAACCACGGCTGGCGGAGAGCCTGGTTGCGGGTCATGCCGACTTCGCCGGGCAGCGGGGAGGATCCGTCTGCGGGCGCGGGTTCCGGGGCGCGGTCGCGGACGACGAAAACGGCGAGGGGCACGACGACGAGGGCGACGGCCAGTCCCGCGATGATCCACACCGTTCGCCATCCGAGCTGCACCAGCAGCAGCTCAAAACCGACGGGCGCCAGCGAGATCCCGGCAGAGCCCGCAGCAGACACGAAGCCCAGCGCGGTGCCGCGATGGCGGACGAACCATCGCGACGCGTACGTCACGGCCACCAGGCCCAGTGCTCCCTGTCCCAGGGAGCGGATCAGCATGTATCCCACCGCCACGGTCCACACGTCCTGGGCGATGGCCATCCACGCCAGAGCCGCCGCGAAAGCGATCCCGATGACCAGCATCGAGCGCCTCGAACCCAAGCGGTCTACCCAGCGGCCGACGAAGGGCAGCATGAGGCCACCGAACAGGGTGCCGACCATGTAGGCGGTCGAGATCTGCGCCCGGGGGATCCCCAGATCGGCGACCATCGGGTTGATGAAGACGGATACCCCCGCGGTCTGGCCCGGCGCGGTCGCGCCCATGACCAGGGCGGCGACCACGGCCGTGGGCCATCCCGGCAGGATGCGCGAGAGCGGCCCCGGGGAGGGTTGTGCTCGCGGAGGAGGCAGGTCCCTGCGAGAGGGGGGCATCTCAGTGCCCGTCGCCGAGTTTCCCGGACAGCTTCTCAAGGCGCTCCAGGCTGGCGCCGTCGAGACCGATGATGCGGGCCTCCTTACCGCGTGCGGCGTACTTGGTCTGCACGGCGTCGAGGGCGGCGACGGTGGAGGCGTCCCAGACGTCGGCGGCGGTGAGGTCGATGATGACGGTCTCGGGGTCGCCCGCGTAATCGAACTGGTAGACCAGGTCATTGCTGGAGGCCCAGAACAGCTCGCCCTTCACGGCGTAACGGCGAATGTCGATGGCGCCGTCGCCGTCGACGTCGGTCTCCCACACCTTCTCGATGTTGACGAGGTGGGCGACGCGGCGGGCGAACAGGATCATCGCGGTGATCACGCCGAGGACCACGCCGATGGCGAGGTTGTGGGTGGCGACGGTGGCGATGACGGTGACCAGCATGACGGCGGTCTCGGACCACGGCATCAGGCGCAGGGTCGAGGGGCGGATGCTGTGCCAATCCAGGGTCGCGACGGAGACCATGATCATCACCGCGACCAGCGCGGCCATCGGAATCAGACCCACGATGTCGTTCAGGGCGATGACCAGGATGAGCAGGAAGATGCCAGCGAGGAAGGTGGAGATCCGGGTGCGGGCCCCGGACTGCTTCACGTTGATCATGGTCTGGCCGATCATGGCGCAGCCACCCATACCGCCGAAGAACCCGGAGGCGATGTTCGCGATGCCCTGTCCCCAGGATTCGCGGGTCTTGTTCGAGTGGGTGTCGGTGATGTCGTCGACGAGCTTGGCGGTCATCAGCGATTCCATGATCCCCACGATCGCCATCGCGAAGGCGTACGGGGCGATGATCTGCAGCGTCTCGAGGTTCAGGGGCACGTCGGGGATGAACAGCGACGGCAGCGATTCGGGCAGCTCGCCCTGGTCGGAGACGTTGGGCAGCTTCCATCCGCTGACGACGACGAGGATGGTCAGCACAACGATCGCGATCAGCGGCGCAGGGACCGCAGTGGTCAGACGCGGGACGAGGACCATGATCGCCAGCCCCGCCACGACCAGGGGGTAGACGATCCAGGGGATGTCGTCCCCGAAGAGGTGCGGCAGCTGGGCGGTGAAGATGAGGATGGCCAGGGCGTTGACGAAGCCGGTCATCACACTGCGGGGGATGAACCGCATCAGCTTCGCGACGCCGAGCAGAGCCAGGACGATCTGCAGGAGCCCGGCGAGGATCACGGTGGCGATGAAGTAGTCCAGCCCGTACTCGCGGGCCACGGGCGCGATCACCAGGGCGATCGCGCCGGTGGCGGCGGAGATCATCGCGGGCCGACCGCCGACGAACGCGATCGTGACCGCCATGACGAACGAGGAGAACAGCCCGACCTGCGGAGGAACGCCCGCGAGGATGGAGAAGGAGATCGCCTCGGGGATCAGGGCGAGCGCGACAACGAGACCGGCGAGGACCTCGGTCTTCAGCATGCGCGGGTTGCGGAGCGCTGACATGACGGTCGCGGGGAATTGCTGGGAGTGCTGCACCTGATCGGCAGATTCAGTGCGGAGAGAAGTCAAAGGAGGGTCCTAGGGGAGGGGTAGGCGGGTGCCGGCGGCACGGAACGTTTCCGTGGGGAACCCAATGGCCAACACTTACGTTACGTGAGAGTTGGCGTCCTGGATACGAGCCGTGCATCACACGGGGTACGTCAGTCGGCAGCCCCACCGGTACGGTCCCGCGTCGCCTGGGCGGAGAGATCGCCGAGGCGGGCGAGGAACTCATCGGCCATCGCCACCTTCTTCTCCAGCCCCCGGCGACGCTCGATCGCAGTCTCTTCGAACTCCCGCAGCCTCCGATGAGCACTCTCGGGCGCGTCAGGGCGGGCGACTGCCTCGGTGACGTCGAGCAGCTCTCGCATCTGCTCGAGCGTGAAGTCGAGGGGCTTCATCCGCCGGATCAGCAGGATCCGATCGACATCCTGCTCCGAGTAGAGCCGGAACCCACCCTCGCTCCGCTCCGACGGCGTCACCAATCCGATCTCGTCGTAATGACGCAGCGTCCGCAGGCTCAGATCGGTGCGCTCAGCGACCACACCGATGTGTAGCAACTCCTGGCGGCCGTCCTTTTCGCTCATGGCGCCAGTCTGCCCCACCCCTGCCGCCCTCCGGCTCAGCCCACTTCCCCGCAGTACGGTGTAACAGTCGGGTATACCCCAGAGCGACAGTAGATCTGTGTCACAGCCGACCGTTTATGGCGCACCCCTAGGGCCGTGGGTCAGGGTGCCTCGAGAGCAAAGAACAGGAAACACACGAAGGCGGTTCGCTCACTCGCGTTGGGCGGCAGCAGGTCGGTGGGCGTGTCGGGCGACCACGGCGGCTCACTCACAGCGGCGATCCGAAAGCCCTCCTCGGTGAAAGCGTCCGTCATAGCGTGGAGTGGGCGATGCCAGTACGTGAGGGTGGCACTCTGCCCCGCGAACTCGAACTCCTCGGAGTACTGGGTGAGCGCGAAGTAGTCCCGCTCTTGGTAGTTGAACAGGTAAACCACGGGGTGGGGCACGGAAAGCACCAGCCGACCGCCAGGGCGCAGTACGCGCCGAAGTTCGGCCAGCGGGCCGGCCCAGTCCTTGAGGTAGTGCATCGTCAGCGAACAGACCACGATGTCGAACGCGTCATCGGCATAGGGCAGCTGCTCACCGAGGTCTGCCACCCGCAGGTCAGCATCATGGCCCAGCCGCTCGCGGGCCAAATCGACCATGACGGGACTGAGGTCGAATCCGCTCACAATGGCGCCACGGTCCCTCAATGCTGAGGCCAAGGGGCCAGACCCACAGCCAGCGTCGAGGACACGAAGCGCGTCCACCTCCCCCGCCAAGTTGAGCATCGCTGGTCGCTCATACCAAGCGTTCAGCAGATTGTCCTCGTTAGCACTGGAGTAGGCCTGCGCGAATCCTTCATAGTCAGTCAAATCTCTCGCCCTCCACTGTGAGATATCGGTCCCGCCTTACCGCGACAGTACCCATTGGGGACTGATGCGCGATCAGGTGTCAGCTGTGGTTAGGCCGCCAGGCTGACGGTCGGGTTCATGATGGTCTCGTACTCGATGGGGGTCAATCGGCCCAGGCGAGCCTGTCGGCGACGACGGTGGTAGGTCCGCTCGATCCAGGTGATGATCGCGATCCGCAGCTCTTCTCGGGTCCGCCAACGCCTGCGGTTCAGGACGTTCTTCTGGAGCAGGGCGAAGAAGGACTCCATCGCGGCGTTGTCCCCGGCAGCGCCGACTTTCCCCATCGATCCGATGAGGTGATGACGGTTCAGGGCGTGCACGAATTTCCGTGACCGGAACTGGCTCCCGCGGTCCGAGTGCACGATGCATCCAGCAGCGCCTGGACGACGAGATATCGCGTTGTCCAGGGCGTTCACCGCGAGGCGCGCCTTCATCCGGTCGCTGATGGAGTAACCGACGATCCGACCGGAGAAGGCGTCCTTGATGGCGCAGAGGTAGAGCTTGCCCTCATCGGTCCAGTGCTCGGTGATGTCCGTCAGCCACAGTTCGTTGACGTCATCAGCGGAGAAGTCCCGCTGGACCAGGTCGTCGTGAACGGGCGGTCCGGGTCGTTTCCCGTTCTTCCCCCGCTTCTTGCCGAAGGTTGACCACCACTGGTTATCTCGGCAGATCCGCCACGCGGTCCGCTCACACATGCGCTGGCCAGCCGCTTCCGCTTCGCCGGCGAGGAACCGGTAACCGAACTCGGGATCGTCACGGTGGGCGTCGAACAGGGCGTTCGCCCGGTGGGCCTCGATAAGCTCGGACGCGGTGACCTGCTGTTTCCGCCAGCGGTAGTAGGGCTGGCGGGAGAGCTTCAGGACCCGCAGGGACACCGCGACAGGGATCCCGTCAGCGGCGAGCTCGCTCACGAGCGGGTAGAGCCTTTTCCCGGCAGGTTCGCCTGCGAGAGATAGGCAGCCGCGCGACGCAGGACCTCGTTCTCCTGCTCCAGCAGCCGATTCCGACGACGCAGATCCCGCAGCTCAGAGGACTCCTCCCAGGTCGTGCCGGGACGGGCACCGTCGACATCTGCTTGGCGCATCCAGTTCGTCAGGCACGACTCCGAGATCCCGAAGTCCGTCGCGATCTGGGAGAGCTTCTGGCCAGGTTCACGGTTCCTCGCGACACGGACGACGTCGTCACGGAACTCCTGGGGGTAAGGAGCGGGCATGATGCACATCCTTCCCTGCGACGCTGCTCAGCGCCACAGATCATGTGACACCTACCCGCGCATCAGTCTGAAGCGCCCTGGGTTCCGTTCCGAGTCTCACGAAGGAGAATCGGAGTATGCCCAAGAAGTTCAGCCCAGAGCTCCGTGACCGTGCCGTGCGCATGGTCCACGACCGTCAGGCCCGCGAGG
>NZ_JAKRMO010000105.1:0-8207 GCF_022346485.1 Brachybacterium sp. ACRRE
CACCACGACGCCGGAGGCCGCGAGCGAGGCCGCGATGTCCTCCGACTGGGCGCGGGCGAGGGCGCGCAGCCGCTCGTTCACGCGCGCGAGGGAGCTGGGGTGCCGGTCATGCGCGGGCCACCCGGAGGGTGCGGATCTCGAAGGGGCGCAGGTCGAGGGGGATGCCCGCGCCGGGCTCGGGATCCTCGTCCGAGGCGTCGCGGACGAGCGGGGCGAGGTGCGCGGGGGCGTCGGCCCCGAAGGGCCGCTCGAGGAGGTCGATGGCAGTGACGTCCGCCCTCCTCGTCCCTGCTGCGCTCGACCCCGCTGCCCCGTCCGCTCCGGGGACATCGAGCACGAGAGCGGCCCGGGCCCGCTCGCCGAGGGACTCGTAGACGCGCAGCACGAGGTCGCCGGAGCGGTCCTCGGCGAGCTTCACGGTCTCGATGAGCACGCCGGGCGCGCCCTCGATGCGGGCGAGCGGCGCGGCGGCCCGGGCGACCGCCGCGGGGACCCAGCGCTCGGGGAGGTTGGCGCGGTAGCCCTCCGTGATCGCGTCGAGCATGTCGGCGCCGGGGCGCAGGGCGAAGCGCAGGGAGTAGGCGCCGTGGTCGGCGCCGGGATCGGGGAACTGCGGGGACCGCACCAGGGTGGCCCGCACGGTCGTGGTGGTGCCGCCGTCGGCCTCGCGGACGGTGCGCAGCACGTCGTGTCCGTAGGTCGAGTCGTTGGCCAGCGCGACGCCGCGCGCGCCCTCGGCGACGTGCACGAAGCGGTGGGCGCAGGTCTCGAAGCGCGCGGAGTCCCAGGAGGTGTTCACGGGGATCGGGCGGTCCACGTGCCCGAACTGGATCTCGCTGCTCATCACCGGGGCGCGCAGGTCCAGGCCGAAGCCGAGCTTGAGCGCCTTGCGGTGCTCGCGCCAGTCCAGGTCGATCGTGAGGTGCAGGGCGCGGTCGCCGGGGCGCAGCTCGAAGATCTTCACGATCTCGCTGCCCTCGCCGGTCACGCCTCCCGACGCGTCCTCGGGCGCGGTGGTCGTGTACCGGTAGGTGACGCGGGCGCCCCCGGCGATCTCGTCGACCTCGACGGCCAGGGGACGGTCGAGGTCCCGCACCACGTGCCGGTAGAAGGCGTCGATGTCCCAGGCGTCCCACGCGTTGGGGGTGTCGCGGTGCAGCTGCAGGCGGGCGCCGGAGTCGCCCGGGGCGATGGTCTCGCGGCCGCTCGCGCTGTCGATGAGGGAGACGATCTCCCCGCGCTCGTCGAGGATGGCCCGGACCAGGCCGTTGTCCAGGGCGATCCGCTCGCCGCGGCGCACGAGGGCCACGCCCTCGGTCTCCTGCACGGGGCGGCCCGCGGAGTAGGGCGCGATGCCGCGGCGGGAGGTGACGGGCGCCGTGTTCAGCAGGATCTCGTCCCCGGCGCGATCCTCGCCCGCCCCGTCGGCGCCGTCAGTGCCGTCGGCACCGTCGCTGCCGTCGGCGCCGATCGTCCCGGCGGCCCCGGCGAGCGCCGCGAGCGCATCGAGGGCCACCTGCTCGGCCCGCGCCTGGATCGAGGCGTGGTTGCGCTCGGCGTCGCGGTGCACCCAGGCGATCGCGGAGCCGGGCAGGATGTCGTGGAACTGCAGCAGCAGGGCGTCGTGCCACATGCCCTCGAGCGCGTCGTGCGGATAGGGGGCTCCCGCGCGCACGGCGGCGAGGGTCGCGAGGTGCTCGGCCTGGTGCAGGGCCGCCTCGGTGCGCCGGTTGCCCTGCTTGGTGGCCAGCTGCGCGCTGTACGTCCCGCGATGCAGCTCGAGGTAGAGCTCCCCGGCCCAGACCGGCGGGCTCGGGTAGCTCTCGCGGGCACGGGAGAAGAACTCCTCGGGGCTCGCGAACTCGACCTTCGGGGAGCCCTCGAGGTCGGCCGCGCGGCGCCCGGCCTCGATCATCTCCCGCGAGGGCCCGCCGCCCCCGTCGCCGAAGCCGAAGAGGTCGATGGCGACGTCGGAGCGGCCCTTCTCCTTGAAGTTGCGCTCGAGGAACGCGAGCTCGGAGGGCTCGAGGGTCCCGTTGTAGGTGTCGGCCGGGGGGAAGTGCGTGAAGACGCTCGTCCCGTCCAGGGCCTCCCACAGGAAGGTGTGGTGCGGGAAGGTGTTCGTCTGGTTCCAGGAGACCTTCTGGGTGAGGAAGTCCCGCTGCCCGGCGAGCGAGGCGATCTGCGGGAGCGCCGCCGAGTAGCCGAAGGAGTCGGGCAGCCAGGTCTGCGTGGTCTCGACGCCGAACTCCTCGAGGAAGAACCGCTTGCCGGCCACGAACTGCCGGGCCATCGCCTCGCTCCCGGGCATGTTGGTGTCGGACTCGACCCACATGCCGCCCACGGGCACGAAGCGGCCCTCGGCGACCTTCTCGCGGATCCGCTCGAACAGGCTCGGGTAGTGCTCCTTCATCCACAGGTACTGCTGGGCGGAGGAGACGGAGAAGGTGAAGTCCGGCTCGGCGTCCATGAGCGCGATCGCGTTGGAGAAGGTGCGGGCGCACTTGCGGATGGTCTCGCGCACGGGCCACAGCCAGGCCGAGTCGATGTGGGCGTGGCCGGTGGCCATCACGGTGAGCGCCGAGGAGTGCGCGGGCCGCTCGAGGGCGGGGCGCAGCGCCTCGCGCGCGGCGTCGGCCGTGCCCGGCAGGTCGTCGGGGTCGGCGGCGTCGAGCGCCGCTTCGAGGGCGCGCAGGATCTCGGCCCGACGGGGGCTGGTCTCCGGCAGCTCGTGCATGAGGCCGTCGAGCGCGCGCACGTCCTCGGCGAGCGCGCGGATGCGCCGGTCGCTGCGCTGCACGTGGAGGGCGCGGATCGTGTAGAGGTCGCGCTCGGGGAGGGTCGCGGGATCGCCGAGGTCGGTGGGCGCGAAGGTCCAGCCGCCCGCGACGTCGGGGGTCGCCGCGCACTCGAGGTAGTGGTCGAGGCGCTGGCCGGGCGCGAGGGTCATGAACGCGTTCAGCGGGTTGATGGCCTTGACGGGCTCGGCCTGCGGGGTGAAGACGAGCGCCTCGGACTGGAAGCCGGGGCCGCCGGTGAAGTCGAGGTCGACGACGAGCTCGCACACGTCCTCGGGCCGGTTCCACTCCCCGGGCACGGAGCCGGTGACGTGCAGCCAGAGGGTCGACCAGGCGCGCCCCCAGCTCTGGCCCACCTCGATCGGGACGTACTCGGGCAGCGCCGCGATCGCCTCGGCGGGAGGGACCGGCTCCCCGGGCAGCGCGTGGGCGCGGATGCTGACCGGCACCTGCTCGCGTCGGCCTCCGCCCTCGAGGTGGTCGCGGACGAAGCGGCGGATCCGCTCCTCGGTGAGGCGGGTGTCGTCGTGCATGTGCGAGGACTCCTTCACGGGGCGCGGACGTCGCGGCGGTCGGAGGACGAGGGTCCCTCCGAGACTATCCGGAAGGCGGTGTCAGCGGGTGGGCGGGGACCAGCGCGCGAGGATCTCGTCGCTCAGGCGCGGGAGCAGCTCGCGATGGCTGTCGCAGAACTCGTGGTCGGTGCCGATGACGGCGGCGAGATCGGCGACCGGGTCGACCCACACGGCGGTGCCGAGCATGCCGAAGTGCCCGAAGGTCTCGGGGCTGCTCGTCGTCCCGGTCCAGTGGGGGCTCTTCGTGCCGCGCACCTCGAACCCCAGCCCGAAGGGGTTGGGGTCCTGCTTGCCGAAGCCGGGCATGATGCCGACCAGCTCGGGCATCTGCGGCGTGGTCATCTGCGCGAACACCTCGGAGCCCAGGAGCGTCGGCCGCAGCAGCTCGAGCGCGAGGAGGGAGAGGTCGACGAGCGGGGCGAAGGCACCCACGGACGGCGGGCCGTCCCAGCTCAGGCGCTCCATGCCCAGCGGCTCGGCGATCTCGTCCGCGACCCAGTCCTCGAAGTCCCGGCCGACGGCGCGCGCGACGTGCAGCGCGGCCACGTCGATCCCGCGGTTGGAGTAGTGGCGCCGCTTCCCCGGCTCCTGCAGCACGCGATCGGACTCGTAGAAGAGGCCGGAGGCGTGGCAGAGCAGATGCCGCAGGGTCGACCCCTCGGGGCCGACGGGGTCCGTCAGCGCGACCGCGCCGCGCTCGATGGCGATCGCGCACGCGAACCCGGTGAGCGTCTTGCTCACCGAGCGCAGGGGGCGCACCTTCCCGAGGTCGCCCGCGCTCGCGCGCACGCCCTCGGGGCCGAGCACGACCGCAGCGGCCTCGAAGCCGAACGCGTCGAGCGCGCCGAGGCCGTCGGCCCCCGGGGTCCGCCCGGACGCTGGGCCTCCGCTCACGCGCCCGGCTCCCCCGCGTCGTGCCGCGCGAGCACGGCGTCGATCAGGCCGGGCCAGTGCTCGACGTGGGAGGGGCCGAAGGGCTCGTCGCCGAGGAAGGCGAGGGCGAGGCCGCGGTCGGGGTCCAGGAGCAGGAAGGAGCCGGACTGGCCGAAGTGGCCGAAGCTCGCGGGCCCGCTGCGCTCCCCCGTCCAGTGCGGGCTCTTGCCGTCGCGGATCTCGAGGCCGAGCCCCCAGTCGTTGTGCTTCTGGCGCCCGTACCCGGGCAGCACCCCGGGCAGGCCGGGGAACTGCACGCTCGTCGCCTCGCGCCAGAGCGCGGGGTCGAGGAGGGTGGGGGCGAGCATCTCGCGTCCGATGAGCAGGAGGTCCTGGACGCTCGCGCGGAAGCCCGCGGCCGGCGACCCCGAGGCCTCGAGGTCGCGCAGGCCGAGCGGTCCGCAGACCTCGTCCTCGAGCCAGGTCTCGAGGTCCGTGCCGGTCGCCTGCTCGAGGGCCCGGCCGAGCACCTCGAAGCCGGTGTTGGAGTAGATGCGGCGGGAGCCGGGCGCGGCGAGCAGGGCGCCGGTGTCGAAGGCGAAGCCGGCGGTGTGCGCGAGCAGGTGGCGGATCGTGGCGCCCTCGGGGACCTCGGCGTCCGCTCCGCCCGCCAGCGCTCCCCGCGTCTCGTCCAGGCCGACGGGTGCCTCGAGGTCGAGCAGGGAGCGGTCGACGGCGATCAGCGCGCCGAGCGCGGCGATCGGCTTCGAGACGCTCGCGAGCGGGTGCACGCGCGCGACGTCGCCCGCGGTCAGAAGAGTGCCGCCGGTGCCCGCGACGCCCAGGGCGCAGGGGAAGGAGAAAGGTGCGAGGAGGTCGTCCACGGCCCCAGGTTCCCACACGCGCGCCCGCTCCCCCATGCACTCCCTCCCACGTCGGACACCACTTTCTTGACGCCTCTTTTACTTTCTCTTGACCTATGGCAGGCTGTGGCGCGTCCGCCCATCGGACATGTCGCGCAAATCGCGACATCGCACCCACGGTGGCCCCCCGCGCCGTCTCTTACAAGGAGAGAGACAGATGACCCGCCTCGCCACCCCTCCCGCGCCCACCCGACGGGCCCTGCTCGTCGGCGCGCCCGTGCTCGCCGGCTCCCTGGCCCTGGGCACGTCCCCCGCCTCCGCGAAGGACCCGGTGCTGCATCCGGGCGATCGCGGGAGCGCCGTGAAGACCATGCAGAAGGACCTCGCCGCACGCGGCTACTGGTGCGGCAGCGCCGACGGCAGCTTCGGCGCCACCACCACCCAGGCGGTGTACGCGCTGCAGAAGGCCGCGGGCCTCGCCAAGGACGGCGTCTTCGGGGCGAAGTCCCGCGCCGCGCTGAAGAAGGGCACCCGCCCGACGCCGCGCATCACCTCGGGCACCGCCTTCGAGGTCGACAAGAAGAAGCAGCTGCTCTACTGCATCAGCGGCGGCAGGCTGAAGTACATCCTCAACACCTCGACCGCCTCGGGGAAGAAGTACTACTCGGGCGGACGCTGGAAGACCGCGACCACGCCGAGCGGGGACTTCACGATGTACAGCTTCCCCACGAGCGGCTGGCAGACGGCCCCGCTGGGCAGGCTGTACCGGCCGGGCTACTACGACCGCGGCTGGGCCATCCACGGCGCCACCTCGATCCCGCCCTACCCTGCCTCCCACGGCTGCAGCCGCCTCTCGGTGGCCGCGACCGACATGCTCTGGAAGGGCGGCTGGATGAAGAAGGGGCGCCGGGTGCTCGTGCACTGAGACGCCCCTGGCCGCCCCTCGGAGAACGGGGGCGGAGGGCGGGGACGAGGTGCGCCTCCACACGACCTGCACACCTCGTCCCCGACCTCCCCTCCGTCTGACCGCAGTCGCACGGTGATGGCACGATACGATCGACCAGCACCACACCGTCTCGACAGCGGAGGATCGACCGTGGGGATCTTGGATCGGATCGAGCGCGGACTGGACCGCGGCGTCACGAGCGTCTTCACGTCCGGCCGCGGGCAGCTCAAGCCGCTCGACCTCGCCCAGGGGCTCAAGCGCGAGTGCGACGACCAGATCCAGGTCCTCGATCGCACGCGCACCATCGCCCCGAACGTCTTCACGATCTACCTGAACTCGGCGGATCATGAGCGCTTCTCCTCGTGGGAGGAGACGCTGCTCGAGGAGATGGAGCGCGTGATCCTCGAGCACGCGGAGAAGAACCGCTATGTGTTCGTGGGCGGCGTGAGCGTCTCCCTCGAGGTGGACGACGAGGTGCGGCCCGGGCGCTTCGAGACCGAGTCGCGCACGGAGCGCGGCACGGTGGCACCGGCCACGGGCGCCGAGCAGGCCGCCGGCCCCGGCCACCCGATCGTGGAGATCGACGACCAGCAGTACCTGCTGACGGGCCCGGTCACGGTGATCGGCCGCGGCGGCGACGCGGACATCATCCTCGACGACACCGGCGTCTCCCGCCACCACCTCGAGCTGCGGGCCGACGGCGCCTCCCTCATGGCCACCGACCTGGGGTCGACCAACGGCACCTTCGTCGACGGCGAGCGCATCCGCACGCCCGTGACCCTGCAGGACCGCTCGTCGATCCGGATCGGCCGCACCCGGCTCACCGTGATCCTGCCCTCGCCCGCGCCGACGTCGGCGACCTGGTGAGCGCCGCATGAGCGAACTGACGATCCTCGTCCTGCGCGTCGCGCTGGTGCTGGGGCTCTGGCTCTTCGTCGTCGCGGTGCTGCTGATCCTGCGCAACGACCTCTTCGGCACCACGGTCGTGAACCGCGGCACGAAGCCGGACCCGCGGCGCGAGCAGCGCCCGTCGGCCGATCCCGCCCAGGCCGCCTCGCTGCGCACCGACCCCTCGGTGATCTCGACCGCGCTCGTGGTCACGGCCGGCCCGCTGCGCGGGACCACCCTCACCCTCGGCCGCACGCCCGTGCTCATCGGGCGCGCGCCCGAGTGCACGCTCGTGCTCGACGACGACTACGCCTCCAACCGCCATGCGCGCGTCTTCCCGCAGGACGACGAGTGGATGGTCGAGGATCTCGGCTCGACCAACGGCACCCTGCTGTCGGGGAAGAAGATCGAGGGCGCCGTGCCCTTCCGCCCCGGCGCGCAGGTGCGGATCGGCCGCACCGAGATCGAGCTGAGGCGAGGCCCCCGATGACCATCGCCCTGCGCTACGCGGCCCGCTCCGACGTCGGCCTGGTGCGCTCGAACAACCAGGACTCCGGGTACGCGGGCAGCCACCTGCTGATGGTGGCCGACGGCATGGGCGGCCACGCGGGCGGCGACGTCGCCTCGTCGATCGCCGTGGGCCGTCTCGCCCAGCTGGACACGGACACGCCCGCCTCGGACCTCGTGGCGAGCCTCGAGGAGACGATCCTCGAGGCCAACCAGCTGATCCTGCGCCGCGCGCGCGAGGAGCCGCAGCTCGCGGGCATGGGCACGACGGTCACCGCGCTGCTGCGCGCGGAGGGCCGCTTCGCGCTCGCCCACATCGGCGACTCGCGCGCCTACCTGCTGCGCGACGACGAGACCGTGCAGGTCACCAAGGACCACACGTTCGTCCAGCGCCTCATGGACGAGGGCCGGCTGACCAGCGAGGAGGCCGAACGCCACCCGCAGCGCTCGGTGCTCATGCGCGTGCTCGGCGACGTGGACGCGGATCCCGAGCTCGACCTCTCGATGCGCTCGGCCCGCGTGGGCGACCGCTGGATGCTGTGCTCCGACGGCCTCTCGGGGCTGGTGTCCCTCGAGACGATCCACGCCACGATGGACGGCATCGAGGATCCCGACGAGTGCGCCGAGGCCCTCATCCAGCTCGCCCTCAAGGGCGGCGGGCCGGACAACATCACCTGCATCATCGCCGACGTCGTGGACCTCGACGACCTCCCCCGCAGCGCCGAGGCGCCCTCCACGACCCCGCTCATCGTGGGCT
>NZ_JAKRMO010000106.1:0-7418 GCF_022346485.1 Brachybacterium sp. ACRRE
CCCGCTGCCCGAGCCCACCCCGTCCGACGACGTGCTCGAGGCCGATCCCACGATCGAGGGCGAGGACTTCTCCCGGGTGGCCTTCACGCAGGCGGCGGTGGCGCAGATCCAGCGGCTCGTCGACCGCAACGGGCCGCTCATGTTCCACCAGTCCGGAGGCTGCTGCGACGGCTCCTCCCCCATGTGCTACCCGGCCGGCGACTTCCTCACCGGCGACGCGGACGTGCGCATGGGGCACGCGGAGGTGCCGCTGCCGGACGGCTCCACGAGTCCGCTCGACTTCTGGATGAGCCGCGAGCAGTTCGCCTACTGGCGCCACACCCACCTCACGATCGACCTCGTCGACGGGCGCGGCGGCGGCTTCAGCCTCGAGACGCCCGACGGCAAGCGGTTCCTCACCCGTTCCCGGATGCTCCCGGAGGACGCGCAGGTCAGGGAGCGCCTGGAGCTCTGAGCGGCGCGGGCCCCGCCGGGGACCCGGCCCCGTCGGCCTCGCCCCGGGGCCGGGGCCGGGGCCTCTGGGACTACTCCGCCCCGCGTGCCTTCGCGTGCGCGATCGCGGACTCCCGCTGCTCGATCATGCGCAGCACGTCCAGCAGGCCGCGGCTCATGACGGTGCCCACCACGACCATGCGCATGGCCTCGGCCGTGCTGCGGGGCATGTGGGCGATGTCGGCGCCGGCCACGAGGGACATGGCCTCCGCGTAGGCGTCGATGTGGTCGTCGCCCGTCGGCACGCGGGCCTGGTCGCAGGCGGCCCAGGCCTGCTCGAGGCGGGCCATGAGCGGATCGGAGCGCTCCAGGACGCTCCAGCCGCGCCGCTCGGCCAGCGCCCGCACGCGGGGCGAGATCTTCCCGGGCGCGAAGCGCGCGGCGTCCTCGTCGACGGTCGCCGTCTCGGCGTCCTCCGCGGTCTCGCCCGCGAGGGTGCGCTGGGCGATGCCGAGCATGTCGATCTGCTCCTGGTGCGGGGAGTCCAGGGCGTCGACGATGCGGCGCACGGCCGCGATGTTCAGTCCGCCGGCGTCGGTGAGCGCGCGGATCAGGCGCACCCGGTCCACGTGGCCCTCGTCGTAGACCGCGCTCGTGCGGGAGGTGAGCCGGCCGGGCGGCAGCAGCTTCTCGCGCAGGCAGAACTTGATGGTCGCCACGGGCACGCCGGCGGTGTCGGCAAGCTCGGAGATCCTCATGTCACGTCCTCGTCCGGCGGTCTGGATTCCTGGATATTACCCACCGGGAACCATAGGTATGCGCACGGCTTGGGCGTGTGACCGCTCACCCGGACACCAGCGACGCGAGCAGCGGCAGGACGGGCAGGGGCGGGACGGGCCGCTCCAGGGTCGGTCGACGACCGGGCTCTCACCGCGCGCCGTTCTCGGAGACCCCGCCCGTCTCTCGCCTCACGTCAGGGGTCGACGAGGCCTTCACGGACCGCGACGACTGCTGCCTGCGTGCGATCCCGGACGTCGAGCTTGCGCAACACCGCCGCCACGTGCGAGCGGACGGTCTCGAGGCCCACGACGAGCTCGTCGGCGATCTCCGCGTTCGACAATCCCCGTGCAAGACCGGCGAGTACCTCGGTCTCGCGCTGGGTGAGGGCCTGTGCGGAACGTGGGCGCACTCCGGTGCGCGCCTTCAGCAGGGTGCGCACCGAGTCCGGGAACAGCAGGCTCTCGCCGTGGGCGATGGTCCGAACGGCCTGGACCATCTCCTCGGCGCCGGATCGCTTGAGCAGGAGTCCCGACGCCCCGGCGAGCAACGCGTCGATCACGTGCTCGTCGTGCTCGAAGGTCGTGATGACCAGGATCCTCGGCGGCCGCGGCTCGCGCAGGATCAGCTCGGTCGCCCGGATCCCGTCGATGCCCGGCATGCGCACATCCATGCACACCACGTCGGGCCGCTCGGTGCGCACGAGCCGCAGCGCGTCGGCGCCGTCGTCGGCCTCCCCGACGACCGTCAGATCCTCTTCGGCATCCAGGATGAGCGACATGCCCTGACGCACGAGCGGCTCGTCGTCGGCGAGCAGCACTCGCACCGGCCTCGCATCCGGTGACGTCCCGGGCTTCAGTGCCATGTCATCCCTCCTCGCGCAGGGTCGGCAGGTCGACGTGCGCGATCCAGTCCCCGCCCTGAGGACCCGCCTCGAGGGTTCCGCCGAACAGGGACACCCTCTCCCGCATCCCCGTGAGGCCTCGGCCGCCGCTCCGAGCCGGACGGCGATCACCCGCGCGCGTCCCGTCGGCATCCGGACCGTCGTCCCGCACCGGATGAGCGCCGGAGCGGACGACCGGTGCCGGAGTGCCCGGAGGGGCGTCGGCGGCGAGCGGGTTCTTCACGTCGAGGTGGATCCGGCGGTCGTCGCCCCTCAGGTCCACGCGGACCTGGCCGGGAGCGCCGTGACGGTGCGCGTTGGCCAGCAGCTCGGCGAGGATCCGGGTGAGGTGGCCGCGTTGGAGGAGTGCGAGGTCATCCGGGAGGTCGATCCGCTCGGTGATGTCCATGCCGGCCCGACGATGCTCCCGGACCACCTGCAGCGGATCGGCGGGTGGGCCCGGGGCGGTGCTCTCGGCGCGGAGCGTGGAGAGCACCGCATCGAGCTCCTGGAGGGCGTCGCGCGCGGTGGCCTCGATCCTCTGCAGCGCCGCCCCTGCCGATGCGGGGTCCCGCACGAGGACCCTGCCACCCGCGGCGGCCTGGATGCTCACGATCGAGAGGGCGTGGCCGATGCCGTCGTGCAGCTCCCGAGCGATGCGGGTGTGCTCGGCCTCGCGGTCGGCGCGAGCCAGCGCGATCTCGAGGCGGTCCCGGGAGGTCGGCCCCAGCAGCAGCGGCGCCAGTCGCACGGCGATCATGCCGATGAGTGCCCACGCGAGCAGGCCGCCGAGCGCGGCGAGGGTCGCGAGCACCGCGGTCGCGATGCGCCCGGCCCCCGAGACGGGGAGGTCGAGCACCGTTCCCGACGCCCCGCCCACCGCCTCGACCGCCGTGACGATGCCCGCGGGCATCACCATGATCAGGCACGCGGCGCTGGCCAGACCCGCGCCCAGGTGCAGGAGCACCCAGACGACGGTCTGCGCCCGGTGCAGGAGACGCGGCCGGCGCGGGGCCACGAGCTCCGCCCGGGAGCCGAGCATCATCCGGGCCCCGGTCACCTCGAGCTCGCGCACACCCGGGACGAGTCCGATGATCGTCCCCAGCAGGAGCGCCCCGACGACCCCGATCGCGAACTCGGTGCCGCGGCTGCCGGCCGCAGAGGGCACCAGCACCGCGACCAGCAGCAGAACGGTGCTGGCGATCGCGGCGCCGCTCATCGACCAGGCGAACCGGCCACCCTGCGCACGAACGTCCACGTGCCCATCCTTGCTCATCGGCCGATGGCGCGACGGTGCTCCACGTATCCCCACACCGCGAGGCCCAGACTGGGCCCCCACAGCCAGCACGGGAAGGCGATCAGGCTCTCGACGACCAGGAGGAGAGAGGCGCCACCGGGAGCACTGAGCCCCATGAGCGCCATCGGGACGGCCGCGCAGCACAGGAGGCCGGCGACCGCGAATCCGGGGACCGCGGCGACGGCCACGGGGACCCGGCGCCCGCCGATCACGGGGAACCAGCGCGGGAACACCTCGCCCCACGGCCGGACCAGACCCATCGTGAGCAGCGCACCGCACCATGCCCCCGAGGACAGGACCAGACCCCACAGGCGCGTCGACGGGTCCGCAGCGGCCTCCCCGCCGAGCTGCGGCCAGGGGGTGAGCCAGGTCAGCCGCAGCAGCGCGTACGGGAGCGCGGAGGCAGCGGCCACGACGGTGAGTGCCACGCGATGACGAAGCACCCAGCGCCCGCCCCGCGCGAGGGCGGACGAGCCGCGCACCGCGCCGACCAGGATCACTGCCCACACGACGGCGGTCAGGACGAAGAGTGCGGTGGCGGACATCTCGCCGACCTGCCCGAGGAGCGCCGGGGTCAAGGTCTCGGCGATGTGGACGATCTGCTCCCTCAGCAGGACGGCGAGTGTGATCAGACCCAGGAGGATCGCGGCGCCCGTGACACGTCCGGGAGTGCGGCCCCTCACCAGCAGGCTCAGGCCCGCGGCCGCGACGATCGCAGGCATCGCGAGGGCCAGGAGATAGCCCGCGCCGGACAGGACGGTGAGGCTCGAGGACCCCAGACCGAAGACGGCGATCTCGAGGATCGCGAGGGCGGACAGGGCGACGGGGGCTCCGCTGCGCGACCTCCGCACAGCGAGAGCCCCGGCGGCCGCCAGGAGTCCCCCCGCGATCTGCACGAGGGACCAGACCGTCGGCCCGGTCATCGCGACGACCGGCGGGGGCGTGGCCGAACCGGGGAAGGGCGCCGAGCCCGGGCGCAGCAGCGCGAGCAGGCCGAGGGCGGTCGCGAGGAGTCCGAGGATCGCGGCGATCGCCAGCAGCCCCCTCGGCACGGGTCGGGGACGGAGGGGACGGTGGAGGGGCGGGGCAGCTGTTCGTGTGGTCATGCCCTGAGCCTTCCGGGGCCGGCGCGCCGCGACCTCCCCCGCACGGGGGATCCTCCTCCCCCGGCGATCCCCCGCGGCGAGCGCCTGCGGGGGCCTGCTGCTCAGGCGATCAGCGGCGCGAGCAGGGGCAGGACGAGCGTCATGGCCAGCGCGTTGAGGACCATGGCGGCGCTCGACCAGCCGCCGGTGACGGGCGACTCGTCGAGCGCGCGGGAGGTGCCGATCCCGTGGGACGTGAGCCCGATGGCGAAACCGCGCGCCCGCGGGTCCTGGACGCGGGCGAGGCTCAGCAGCACGGGCGCGAACACGGCGCCGAGGATCCCCGAGAGGATCGTAAGGACCACGGCCAGCGGCGCCGAGGCCTGGAGCGACTCGGCGAGGGTGAGGGCGACGGGGCTGGTCACCGAGCGCGGCAGCACGGAGCGCAGGATCTCCGGGTCGGTGCCGAAGGCCCGCAGCACGCCCACGGTCACCCCGAGGCTCACCACCGCGCCCACCATCAGCGCGAGCACCACGGAGGCGGCCGAGCGCGCCAGCGCCCGCCCGTTCGCCAGCAGCGGCAGGGCGAGCGCCACCGTCGCCGGGCCCAGCAGCAGCGTGAGCACCGAGACCTGCTCCAGGTACTCCGCATAGGGCAGGCCGACGATCTCGAGCACCGCGGCGACCACCACGACGGTGACGAAGACCGGCGTGAGCAGGGCCGGCCGGCCCGTGCGGCGGTGCAGCCAGAGGGAGCCGAGGTAGACGGCGAGCGTGAGCATGAGACCGAAGATCGGCAGGTGGACGACGGTCTGGACGGCGCCGCTCATGCGCCGCTCCCCTCGAGCCGCTGATGGCCGTCGTCGCCGCGGCGTCGGTCCTGCCGGTGCAGCAGGGCCTGCAGCACGCGGCCGACGACGAGCAGGGCGAGCAGGAAGGAACCGCCGACGGCGAGGGCGATCGGCAGGGCGTTGCGGGCGAGCGCCCCCATCTCGACGACCACGCCGACGCCCGGCGGGACGAACAGCAGCTGCAGGTGCGCGAGCAGCGGGGTGCCCGCGGGCTCGGCGACGCGCAGGATGCCGCGGGTGCGCGGCACGAGCCCCAGGACCACCAGCAGCACGAGTCCGAGCACCACGCCGGGGATCGGCAGGTGCAGGAGCGCGGCGAGGGCGAGGCCGATCATCTGCAGGACCAGCAGCACCGCGAGGCCCAGCAGCACGGGCGGCAGGAGCGCGGTCAGCGGCCTCCGCCCGTCGTCGGTCGGCCCGTCCCCCGTCGGCCCGTCGTCGCTCGGCTCCCTCGTGCTCATCGGCTCACTGTCCCAGATGGATCCCGTTGCCCGGGCCCAGCGGCAGGTCGAAGGCGAAGAACACGGCGAGGATCAGCGTCCAGGCGATCCAGAAGGGGACCACGAACGGGAGCATGCGCGCGAAGAGGCTGCCCAGTCCGGCGGCCGGCTCGTACTTCCGCAGCATGCCCAGCAGCACCACCATGTACGGGTTCATGGGCGTGATCACCTGGGTCGCGGAGTCGCCCACCCGGAAGGCGGCCTGCGTGAAGGCGGGCTCGTAGCCGAGCAGGGCGAACATCGGCACGAACACGGCGGCCATGATCGTCCACATGCCCGAGCCGGAGATGATGAACAGGTTCAGCACGCTCGCCAGCAGGATGAAGCCGATGACGGCGCCGAAGCCGGTGAGGCCGATGTGCTCGAGGCCCTCGGCGCCGGTCACGGCGATCCAGGAGCCGATGCCGGACCAGTTGAACAGGGCGATGAAGTTGCCCAGGATGAACGCGAGGACGATGAACGGGAGCATCTCCTTGAGCGCTTCGGTCATCATCCGCACGGCGTCGCGCGTGGAGCGCAGGGTGCCGGTCGCGATCCCGTACACGCTGCCCAGGACCACGAAGTAGAGGAACACCAGGAACACGATCGAGTCCAGCAGCGGGGACGTCGGCAGGAAGCCGCCGTCCTCGTTGCGCCACGGGGAGCCGGGCACGAGCGCCGCGAGCAGCACGATCGCGGTGAGCACGAGGCCGGCGAGGACCGTGAGCAGCAGGCCCCGCTTCTCCGGCCGGGAGAGGGAGGCGCGCATCTGCTCGGAGGACTCGCCCGAGGTCTCCGGGGCCTGTCCGTCGGCGTCCTCCTCGATGGTCTCGTCGCGCGGGATGTCCTGGCGCACCAGGCGCGGCTCGATGACGCGGTCGATGATGAAACCGGCGATCAGGGCCAGCACGATCGAGGAGGCGATGTTGAACCACCAGTTCGACACCGGGTTCACCGTGGTCGCGCCGAGCCCGGAGACGGTCTCGATCACGGAGTTCGTGATGCCCGCGAACAGGGCGTCCAGGCTCGTGGGCACGAGGTTCGTGGAGTAGCCGGCGCCGGCCGCCGCGAAGCCGCCCAGGAGTCCCGCGACGGGGTGCCGACCGGCGGCCTTGAACACGAGCGCGGCCAGCGGCGGCACCACCACGAAGGCCGAGTCGGACATGATCGAGGCGATCACGCCCACGATGCCCACCACGTAGGGCAGGAGCCACGCCGGCGAGGAGCCGAACATCGCGCGGATCCCGGCGGCGAGCAGCCCGGAGTGCTGGGCGATGCCGATGCCCAGCAGGATCGGCATCACGGTGACCAGCGGCGGGAAGCCCAGATAGTTCTCGCCCAGGCTCGTGGTCAGCCAGGCCATCCCCTCCCCGGTGAACAGGCCCTTGATGACGGTGACCTCGTCGGATCCGGGCACGCTCACCTTCACCCCGGCCAGCGCCATCGCGGTGGAGACGATCCCGGTGATCGCGAAGAGGATCAGGAACAGCATGAACGGCTCGGGCAGCTTGTTGCCCAGCCGCTCGACCACGTTCAGCAGGCGATCGGTGCGGGTCAGCCGCGCGGCGGAGCCGTCGGCGGCGGGTCCGTCGGGGGCGGGGCCGACGGCTCCGC
>NZ_JAKRMO010000107.1:0-7283 GCF_022346485.1 Brachybacterium sp. ACRRE
CGCCCCGTCTGCCTCGCCCCGCCACTCGCCTCCCCGGTCGAGCCCGATTCGCCTCCCGGCGCACAGGCGCGTGCTCCATCCGTAGATGCCGCGCCCGCACCGGACTCGTTATTCCGTGGACGGCCTGCTCACCGCATGGTCGGATGGCGCTCATGGAGATCACCGTCCGCCCGCTGAACGTCGACGAGCCCGGCATGCTCGAGCAGCTGAACGCGCTCGACGAGGCCAACGACCGCGACCTGTTCGGCGCGGTCGAGAAGCACACCGCGGCCCAGCGCCGCGCGATCCTCGCCGACACCCCTTATTGGACCGTGCATCGATGGGTCGCCGAGGTCGAGCCGATGGACGGCGGCGCGAGCGTCGTCGGCCTGTGCACGGTCCACCTGGCACGGGAGGAGAACCTCGGCGCCGTCGACCTGGGGCTCGTCGTCCATCCCGCTTATCGCGGGCACGGCGTCGCGACCGCCATGATCGAGCAGGCACTGCTGCCCGCCATCGCCGCATCCGGCCGTCACCAGGTGTCGTATTGGGGCGAGATCCCCGCTGAGGGCGACCCCGACGACCCGGCCCTGCCCACCCGGCGCATCGCCGCGCGCCTCGGGCTGGAGCGCCGGACGATGGGGGTCTGCCGCACCCTCGCCCTCCCGGTCCCGACGACCCTGCTCGACGAGCTTGCGGCCGAGGCCGCCGAGAGGACCGACGGGTACGAGATCCGCCTGTGGGACGACGCGGTCCCCGAGGAGCACCTCGCCTCGTTCGGCGTCGTGCTGCGCCAGCTCGACCTCGACGACCCCGACGAGGACTTCGAGTACGAGGCGCCGCAGTACACGCCCGAGAGGATCCGCACCTTCGAGAAGCGCCGGGCGGACGCGGGCACCCGCGTGCTGATCGCCGTCGCCCTCGCGCCCGACGGGTCCATCGCCGCCCACAGCGAGATCCACGTCCAGAGCTCGGCGGGGACGACGGTCGGCTGGCAGGAGAACACGCTGGTCATGCCCGGCCACCGCGGTCATCGCCTGGGCCTCGCGCTGAAGGTCGCCAATCATCGTCGGCTCACGCAGGCGTTCCCCGACCTCGAGCGCCTGGTCACCTGGAACTCGCACGTGAACCCCTGGATGATCAGCATCAACGAGAAGCTCGGCTACGAGATCGCCTTCCGAGAGATCGGCTTCCAGGGCCAGGCGCGGGTCGACGGGGACGACGAGACTCGGGACGACGAGAAGCGGGTCGACGAGACGCGGGGCGACGAGCCTCGCGATCCCTTCACCGCAGCTTCTCCCGTCCGCGGCTGAGACCACCGTTACCCCGACCGCCACCAGCTCCTGATGCACAGGTGAACGAGGGTTGAACACCCTCGTCGGTCCAGGATCGCGACCGTACGATCACTGCGTGTCCTCCGCATCGCAGGTCCGCCCCCGCTGCTTCCGACGCAGCGCCCGCCGGGAACGGCGCGCGCTGCGCAGCACGCCGGTCGGGGCGCGGCCGGTCGCGGTCCTGCCCTTCGTCGGCGTGGGGCTCGTGCTCCTCGGCGCCGGTGTCCTCGCCGCGGGAGAGATCCTCTCGGCCCGGGCGGCCCGCGCGGAGCGCGCGCAGCTGGGGGACGGGCCGTCGGGCGACGCCCCGTCCGACGATGGCGCGCCGGGTGAGCGCGGGACCTTCCGCGAGGTCATCGTGGTGCTCGGGTACGGCAACCCCGGCCGGCGCATCAACGCGGTGAACCGCTGGCGGGTCGACGTGGGCCTGCGCTCGCGCGACCCGCAGGCCACGAGGAGCCTGCTTGTGATGGCGGGCGGCGCCGTGCACGGCGAGATCTCCGAGGCCGAGCACATGGCCCGCTTCGCACGCGCCGAGCGCGGCTACTCCGGGCCCCTCGTCCTCGAGGACGAGAGCGTCACCACCTGGCAGAACGTGCGCAACGTGCTCCCTCTGCTCGAGGACGCGGATCGCATCGTGCTCGCGAGCGATCCGCTGCACTCCGTGCGCGCCGAGGGGTTCCTGCGCACCCTGCGCCCCGATCTCGCGGCCCGCCTCGCGCCCGCCGAGGGCAACCGGCCCGGGGAGCAGATCCTGCGCAAGCCCGCCTTCATCGTGATGGGGCTGGAGGGGCTGCGTCGCGCCCGGCGCGACGGGCTCCTCGCCTGAGCCATCGCGCGTCACGCCAGCACGGGGTCCTCCAGCAGCCGCCCGAGCGTCGTGCGGCCGAGGTCGGCCATCGCCGGCAGCGTGCGCTCGTAGTACCAGACCAGTCCCAGCGCCTGCTCGAGGGCCCAGGCGGCCCCGCGCGCCCACTGCAGGTCGGATGCCTGCAGCTGCTCGCGCAGCACCGACCTCCTCTCGGCGTCGAGCAGGTGCCAGGCGACCACGAGGTCCAGGGCGGGATCGGCGGGTCCGAATCCACCGGTGTCCAGCACACCGACCAGGCGGGGCGCGGTGCCGGTCCCGTCGAGGGCGTCGGCCGCGACGTCCCCGTCGACCAGGAGATTCGAAGGGATCAGGTCGCCGTGGCACAGGGCGTCGGGGTCCTCGCGCGGGAGGCAGCGGGCGCGTTCCCACATCCGGCGGAGCCGGTCGACGGGAAGCAGGTGCTCGCTGCGGTGCAGGCAGTGGGCGACCCAGTCGTCGTGGTCCGCCAGGCGGCCGCCTCTGCCGCTCCCGGAGAACCGTCGCTTGCCGGGGTCCGCATCGCGCAGCGCCCCGATCAGTGCGGCGAGCTGATGGGCGATGGTGGCGTGGTGCTCGAGCCCGCGCGGCGTCGCCGGGGTCCCGGGCACCCAGGTCTGCAGGGACCAGGGGAGAGGGAATCCCGGCCCCGGGTCTCCTACCCCCTCCGGGACGGGCGCGTCGAGGGTGCTGGCGCGGGCGAACTCCGCCATCGCGCGCTGCTCCCGTTCGAGGACCCGACGCACCTGCTCCACCTCGGCCCGCCGACGGGGGGAAACGGGCCGCGAGGGAGTCGCCGACGCGCACGATGTGGCTGGTCGTGCCCGCCGCAGGCAGGATGCGGAGGCTGCATCCCGCGAGATCCGGTCGCAGGGCGACGAGGCACTCGGCGGCGACCTCGGCCGTCAGCGGGACCTCGTCCTCGTGCACGCTCACCCCGCGGAGGCTACGGATCCGCATGTCGTGGGTCCATCGGATATTCGACGGGGTGCGGTCCCGCGCCGCTCGACGCCTGCCCGACAGACGCCCGACAGACGCCCGACGCGCGCTCCACCGGCGCCTCGACCAGGCGCCCTGGACTCCGGCTCGACGCCGCGAGAGGATCGGACACGAGGATGCGCCCGAGCGCGTGACGACGCGACGCGAGCAGCAGAGCGTGCATCCATCCGCGAGGAGGCTCAGATGATCCGGGACGGCAAATGGGTCGACGGCGCGATCGAGGAGGCCATGGCCCGTGGCGACTTCGACGACCTCCCCGGCAGCGGCAAGCCCCTGAAGCTGCCCACCCATCACGACCCCGACTGGTGGATCAAGCAGCGCATCGCCGAGGGCGAGGTCGATCCGTCGGCGATGCTGCCCACCGTGGTGGTGCTGCGACGCGAGTACGCGGCGCGCGACGAGACCCTGGTCGAGCTCCCCGACGAGGCCGCTGTGCGCGAGTACGCCGAGGACTTCACGAAGCGGGTGATGGACGACCGGCTCGAGCACCCCATGGCCCGCATGATCTCCCCGACCCTGGAGACCGACGAGGCGCTGACGCGCTGGCGGGAGCTGCGCGCGGCCCGCGCGGAGCAGGAGCACGCGGAGCTCGAGGCCGATCGCGCGTCGGCCGCCGCATCCCCACGGCGAACCTCCTGGTGGCGCCGGATCCTGGGCCGCAGGGATGCCGGTCACGAGACCTCCCCGAGCACCCCCGCCGGGCCGTAGTCGCCCGTAGACTCGGGGCATGTCCCCGGTCCGTCTGGTCGCCTCCGATCTGGATGGCACTCTGCTCGACGACGCGGGCGCCCTCACCGAGCGCACCGCCCGCACCTGGCGGGCCCTGTGGGACCACGAGATCGAGACCGTGCTGGTCACGGCCCGCCCGCCGCGGTGGGTCGACGCGCTGGCGGGGATCACGGGCTCCCACGGCGTGGTGCTCTGCCTGAACGGCGCCTTCGTCTACGACGCGGCGAACCGGCGCGTGCGCAGCCACCACGCGATCGCGCCGGGCACGGTGCAGGAGATCGCTGCGCGGCTGCGGCAGATCCCCGGCATCCGCTTCAGTGCCGAGCTCGCCGGCGGCGCGCACCGCGAACCCGACTATCTGGGCGGCACGCCTGCGGGTGTGCTGCGCACGGAGGCGGCGTCCGTCGGCCCGATCGAGGAGGTGCCCGGTCCTGTCGGCAAGCTCCTGGCCCGCAGCGACGAGCTGGGGGAGCGCGAGTTCCTGGCGAGGGTGCGCGTGCTGCTCGGGGACATGGCGCTGCTGTCGACCTCGTGCGAGGGCGGTCTCGCCGAGATCGGCCCGTCGGGCGTGACCAAGGCGCGCGCCCTGGAGACGTGGTGCGCTGACCTGGGCATCAGAGCGGGAGAGGTCTGGGCCTTCGGCGACATGCCCAACGACATCCCCATGCTGGAGTGGGCGGGCACCGGCTGGGCCGTCGCGAACGCCCATCCGGACGTGCTCGCGGTCGCCGATCGCGTGTGCGCGGAGAACAGCGCCGACGGCGTCGCCGAGGCACTCGAGAGCCTGCTGCCCGAGACCGCGGGGGCGTGAACCCGCTCGCTCGCGCTCAGTCCACGCCCTGGGCGACGCGCTCCCGCACCACCCGCACGGCCTCCGCATCGCCCGTGAGCTCGACGCTCTGCGGGCCGTCCTCGAGCACGTCGAGCGCGCGCTCCCTGCTCCACAGCCAGAGGTAGAGCGCCGGGGCGAGACCGCTCGCGACCGCGCGGGGGAGGCTGTCGACGGCGTCCGACGGAGTGCCCCCGTCCCCGCTGCTCCGGCTCCCCGCGGGCAGCGGGCGGCCGAGCAGCTGCGAGATCTCCTTGCCGTCGCGCGGGCGGGTCCCGTGCCAGCGCGCGATCTCGACCTCGATGCCCGCGCCGGTCCCGTCGCCCTGGCCGTCGCGCACCTGCAGGGTGAGCACGGCGAGCGGCTCGACCTCCGCCCACTCGGGGATCCAGTCCCAGCTCGCCGCCCACATGACGCCGACCGCGTGGTCGATGCCGTCGGTCGCGACGTCCTCGCTGATCGCGGTGACGGGCAGGTTCGCGGTGAGCTGCGCGTCGACGCGGTGCACGGTCGCCTCGTGCACCTGCATGCGCCGGGTGAAGCCGACGGTCTGGTCGGCGGGGAACCACGACCAGCAGGCCTCGGCGCCGCCGCGGGTGGTGAGCTGCGCGAGGAGCGCGGCCGTCGCGTGCTCCCGCCGTTCGACGAGCTGGTTGCGGGCGCCGGGGCCCTCGGGGCGCGGCGCCTGCGCGGCGTCGACTGCGTCGGCGTCGTCCTCGGTGAGAGCGCCGGTGCCCAGCACGCCGGCCCAGAACTCGTGCACCTCGGTGAGGTGCCACAGCAGGTCGACGGAGGTCCAGTCGGGGCAGGTGGGGACGGGGGCGGAGGGGTCCGGTCCGCGGAGGGCGTCGGCGAAGCGTTCAGCCTCCTCAGCGATGAGGTCTGTGGCCTGAGTCATACCTCCAGTGAAGCACTCCGCGGGGACGCCGGGCAACGCGGATTGCCGCCCAGGATCCGTGCGAGCACCCGTGCCGACTCCCGTGCCCCGGGTCCGTGCCCGGCCGGTCAGCCCCGGCGGAGCGCGTCGAGAGTGAGCAGGACGTTCGCCGCGGTCCAGGCGAGCGGCGCGACCGCGGCCGGCGACCCGTCGGCGAGGACCTTCTCCGGCAGGGAACCGTCGGCCGTGCGATGCCGATCGAGCCATCCGAGCAGGTCGCGAGCGCCGTCGGCGTCCCCCGCACGGGCGAGGCCGAGGGCGAGCAGCGAGGTCGAGGGCGTCCAGCTGACCCCGTCGCGACGCCACCGCGCACCGGGGGCGATGCCGCCCGCGGGTCGCGCGAGCGTTCGACGCAGGGCGCGCAGCTGGTCGGCCCCCACGATGCCGTGGCTCCCGGTCGCATCGAGGAAGGCGAGGGCGGAGTCGGCGCCGCCGCTGCGGGCCCGGCGCTGGAACCCGTGGGGGCCGAAGGAGGTGACGAGGACGCGGCGGAAGGCCTCGGCCCCGTCGGCCCTCTCCTCGTCGTCGGTGCCGGTCCCGCTCTCCTCGGCCCCGGCTGCGACCCCGGACCCGGCGGCGTCGAGCCGGCCGGCGGCCTCGAGGCCCGCGAGGGTCGAGGCCATGATCCCGAGCGTCACCGCACGCTCGCTGACCTCCCAGTAGTCGGGGGAGACCGGCGGCAGCTGGGTGCCGTGATCGGTCGCGCGCAGCAGGGCGTCACGGCTGGTGGTGAGCAGGGGGTCGAGGCGGCGGCGCGCCTTCGTCCGGGCGCTCCCGGACTGCGTGCCGATCACCTCGGCGGCGGCCCAGAGCGCGAGGCCCGTGCCGTCGAACTGACGCGGCCGCTCGTCGGGGGCCTCGCCGGTGGTGGGGGAGTAGCGGGCCTCGAACCAGCCGTCGGCCGATTGCACACCCTGCAGGTGGGCGAGGTGGTCCAGGGCCGTGTCCGCATGGCCGATGCGTGCGAGCGCGACCGCGCAGAAGGCGGTGTCGCGCGGCCAGATATAACGCCAGCTCGTCGACCAGCCGGCGACAGGGGCCGGCAGGCCGTCGCTGAGCGTCCAGAGGTCCCAGACCGCGCTGCGCGCGAGATCGGCGAACGCGTCGGGAACGTCGGCGAGCCAGGTCGCGGCACCTGCCAGGAACTCGTCGGCCCGGCGGGCGGCGGGAGAGTCGGCGGGCGTGCCGGCGAGCAGCCGGGTGCCGGGCTCGAGGCGGGGCGAGGAGGCGGCGGATCCGGCCGACGCGGAGCCCGAGGCGGTGCCCGTGCCGGAGGTCGAGCCCGAGGTCTCGCCCGGGTCCGACGGCGGGGCGAGCAGGGAGCGCCGGCCGTTGCCGTCGACGGCCACGGTGCTCGAGTACAGGGAGATCGTCGCGTTGCCCGGCAGGTGCGCGCCGAGCAGGCGGTGCGCCCCGGCCCCGAGCCCGCCGAGGGCGATCACGGCGCCCCCGGCGCCGAGGGTCTGCAGCGCGCGGCGGCGCGTGGGCCGAGGCGTCGGGGTGTCCGGGAGCGCGGCATCATGCGTCATCGAGCCCCCTTTCCCTGCTCGGAACAGTATGCCGGAGCGCCGTGGTCCCCGTGCCTGGGGGCGACGGGCGCCGGGCGACGGGCGCCCGTCGCCCCCAGGC
>NZ_JAKRMO010000108.1:0-7168 GCF_022346485.1 Brachybacterium sp. ACRRE
GGCGTGAGGTGGGCGGGATGGGCGCACGGGCCGGAGCGCGGGGCCCGCGTGCGGTCCGGCGGACGGGTGGCGTGCGGCAGAAGCAGGGATCCGGGTGCGCCAGATGCAGGGATCCGGGTGCGGCAGATGCAGGGCGCCGGGTGCGGCAGATGCAGGGCGCCGGGTGCGGCAGATGCGGGGCGCGGATGTCACGGAGCGGCATATACCGGACGTCTCTGCCATATCTGGCAGAGACGTCCGGTATACGCCGCTGGAGCACATCGTCCCGCACTCACGGGGCCGGCATCAGCGCCGGGCACGACCCGTCAGCACGACCGTCAGCACGACCCGTCGCACGCCGCCCCACAGCGCGAGCTCGCACGGCGGGATGCAGGGACTGGAGCCGGAACCGATGCGGGACGGGAGCCCCCGGGGATGCGGCAGTGCGCGCTGCCGCTCTCCTGACCGCTCCGGCCACTCTCCCCCTCTGGAGGAGCACCGACTTACCGACCCCGGCGCACCCGGGGGGGGGGCACACCCGGGCACAGTCCACGGCACACAGGAACGGGCCGCCCACCGGATCTCTCCGATGGGCGGCCCGTTCCCTGTGCCCCGGCGCGTCTCAGTGGACGCGGCCCGGGCGGTGTCCTGCGAGGATCACTTGTCCTCGGCGGATTCCTCGGCCTTCTTGGCTGCGGCGGACTTGGCCGACGTCGCCTTGGAGGCGGCGGGCTTCTTGGCGGCCGTCGACTTCGACGCGGCGGTCTTGGTCGAGGCGGACTTCGACGCGGTCGTCTTGGAGGCGGCCGTCTTCGAGGTCGTGGACTTCGCGGCGGTCGTCTTCTTGGCGGCGGTCGAGGTGGTCGACTTCGCGGCGGTGCTCTTCTTGGCCGGAGCCTTCTTCGCCGGAGCCTTCTCCTCGCCCTCGGCGTCCTCCGCCGCGGCGGTGGACTTCGAGGCGGTCGACTTCGAGGCGGTCGCCTTGGTGGCCGAAGCCTTCTTGGCGGGGGCCTTCTTCGCGGGGGCCTTCTTGGCCGGCGCCTTCTTCGCAGGAGCCTTCTCGGCCTCCTCGCCCTCGGCGTCGGCATCCGCCTCGGCGGCGTCGGCCTTGGTCAGACCCAGGTCGAGCACGTCGCCGGCGGTGTTCTTCACCGTGATGTCGGCGAGGGCCACGTCGAGGGCCTTGGAGCGCTGGGCCTCGGCGAAGACCTGCTCGAGCTGACCGGACTGGGCCAGCATCGAGATGAGCTGGTTGGGATCGATGCCGTACTGGGCGCCGAGCTGGCTCAGGTAGGACATGAGGTCCTCCTGCTCCACCTGGACCTCGCGGGTCTCGTTGAGCGCGTCGAGCACGAACTGCGCGCGGATGCCGGAGATCGTGTCCTCGCGGATCTCCTCGGCGTGCGGGTCGCCGGGCTCCTTGCCCTCGTTCTCGAGGTGCTGGGCGATCTCGTCCTCGACGAGCTGATCCGGGACCGGCAGGTCCAGGTCAGCGACGAGCTTGTCGAGGAAGGCGTTGCGGGCCAGGGCCACGCGGTTGCCCTCGGCGTCCTTCGCGGCCTGCTCCTTGAGGTCGGCCTTGAGCTCGTCGATGGTGTCGAACTCGGAGGCCATCTCGGCGAACTCGTCGTCGGCCTCGGGCAGCTCGCGCACCTTCACGCTCTGGGCGGTGACGGTGATGTCGGCGTCCTCGCCGGCGCGGTCGCCGCCGGCGAGCTTCGAGGTGAAGGTCGTGGTCTCGCCGCCGGACAGGCCGATGAGCGCCTCGTCCAGGCCCTCGAGCATGTTGCCCTCGCCGATGTGGTACGAGACGCCCTCGACGGACTCGACCTCTTCGTCACCGACCTTCGCGGTCATGTCGAGGGAGACGAAGTCGCCGTCCTGCGCGGGACGGTCGACGCCCACGAGGGTGCCGAAGCGCTCGCGCAGCGCGTCCAGGCGCACCTGCACGGCGTCGTCGTCGACCGTGGGCTCCTCGATCTCGACGACCACGTCGGAGAGCTCGGGGAGGGTGAAGTCGGGGCGCACGTCCTGCTGGACGGTGAAGTTGAGGTCACCGGCGTCGGTGCCGTCCAGGCCCGGGATCTCGGTGACCTCGACCTCGGGACGGCCCAGCGGGCGGATCTCCGCCTCGGTCGCGGCCTTCTGGTAGAAGTCCGGCAGGGCGTCGTTGACGGCCTCCTGCATGATCGCCGGGCGACCGAAGCGCTGCTCGACCAGGCGCGTGGGGACCTTGCCCTTGCGGAAGCCCGGGATCTGCACCTGCTCGGCGATCTTCTTCGTTGCCGCCTCGACGGCCGGCTTCAGCTCGTCGAACGGCACAGCGACGGTGAGCTTCACCCGGGTCGGGCTGAGCTTCTCGACTTCGGTCTTCACGTGCAGGTCTCCCTGAGGTCTATCGGTGTTCTGGACTTGTCCGGTGGCGCCGCCCGGTGACTCGGCACGGTGGCGACCCAGCCGCGGGTCGGGGTGACAGGATTTGAACCTGCGGCATCCCGCCCCCAAAGCGGGTGCTCTACCAAGCTGAGCTACACCCCGGAGGGCAACCCACCAGATCCTACCTGGTCGCTCCTGCACGCCCCCGGCCGCGTCCGGCACCTGTGATGGGAGACATGCCTCCGCGGGCCGACGCGTGGTGCGCCGCGGCCCGGACCTCTGGTCTAATAGGAGCGGCCGCACACGATGCAGCGCACCTCCGACGAGCCGCTCGGCTCCCGGTGGTCCGGTATCCGAAAGCCCTCTGGACGGGGCGCCGAGGAACAGCATCTGCGCTGGTCACGCGGGCGTAGCTTAATGGTAAAGCCTCAGTCTTCCAAACTGATGACGCGGGTTCGATTCCCGTCGCCCGCTCTCCATGGACCGGCCGGTCGAGCAGCTCTCCTGCTCGACCGGCCGGTTCTTCCATGTGTGCCGCCGGAGCGCCCTCGGGACCCCGACGCCCGAGCCGCGGGCCCCGGCATCCGATGCCCGGCGCGGGTCGTGCTCAGGGCCTCCCGGCCCGCAGGAACGGGATCGCCGGGATCCAGAAGACCTTGCCGGTGAGCGAGAGGATCAGGCCGAGGATCGACACGACGATGTGGAACAGGGTGACGAGCCCCCAGAGGGAGATGGCCGTCCCGAGCGGGAAGAAGTCGTGCCCGTACGGCCCGTCCGCGAGGGTGAAGAGCAGCACGAAGTGCAGCGGCACGAGGATCAGCGTGAGCACGAGGTAGGTGCCGCCCCAGTTCGCCGCGTTTCGCGCGTTGACGTGGGCGAGGCCGCCCTTGGTCCGCGAATGGGCGCCGACGACGAGCATGGTCACGCCGGCGATGACCGACGAGAAGAAGGGCACGAGAAGGAACACGAGCAGACCGAGGCCCCAGGCGAGCGCTCCACTCGGCGGGGCAGGCTGCGTCGGGGGGAAGCGGGGATCGTGGCTGGGAGGAGGCTGGGTCATGCCTCCAGGGTAGGAGGCGCAGGCATCCGTGCGTCCGACGCGCCTGCTGCCGGACGCCCGACTCCCGCCCCGGCCGTGCTCGGAACTCCCCGGGACCTCAGCTCTTCGCGAGCAGCGGGACCGCGGCCTCCGGGGTGAAGGAGAGGAACGTGATCGACTCCTGGAAGTAGAGCGCCACGGTGTCCGCGTCGTGGGCGGAGTAGCCGATCGACACGTCCTGGCCGATGGTCAGCTCGAAGTCGCCGCCGCGGCGCGAGAGCAGCACGCCGCCCTCGATCGCGGGAGCCCACACGATCGGCCCGTCGAGCACGCGCTTCAGGTGCTCGATGATCGGGTAGCCGTGGTTGGTGGTCTCGTTGACCTCGCGGTACGCGTCGGCGCTGAGGGCGAGCGCGTAGGGGCCGTCGATCGACTCCAGCCGCAGAGCAGTCATCGCCCGGGACACCGCGTCGGGGTAGTCGCGCACGTCCTGCGGCAGGTGGTGCGCGAGCGAGGTGGCCCCGGGGGTGATGCCGGTGATGTGCGCGGCGTCGAGGCCGTTGAAGATCGCGTGGTCCTCGGCGAGCGCGATGGTGCGGGCGGCGTCGACGACGGGGTCCCAGTCGGGGTCCTGCGCGCCGCGGTCGACGTCGTCGATCGCCTCGCGGCTGATGGTGAAGGGGACGGTGAGCTCGGTGATCGGCTGGGACTCGCGCAGGCTCGCGCGCACGCCCTCGAGGCCCAGGTCCACGCGGTGGCGGTGACCGGTGGTGACCGAGGCCAGGTCGAGGCCGTGGGGTCCGCTGACGTCGACCAGGCGGCGCCCGGCGATGTTGCGGCGGAACGAGCGCTTCGCCTCGTCCTCGATGTCCTCCCACGCCGCCGCGGAGATCGGCGCGAGTTCGCGATGCAGGTTGTTCATGGCGTCTCCTTCGTCCCGGCGGTGCCGGGGTCGTGCGGGGCGGGGTCGTGCGCGGCGGGATCGTCAGGGGCGGTGGTGTGCGGAGCGGTCGGTTCAAGGGCCCCGATGCCCAGCGATCCCTCCGCGGGATCCGGCGGGGCGGGGGTGGCCGACGAGGGCACCTCGGCACCATCGGCCCCGTCGCCCGGCGCGGGCGGGATGTCGTCGAGGAAGTCGACGGTGGGGACGAAGAAGTGGGTGCCCGTGAGCGCGGTCGAGAAGTCCAGGAGCCGGTCGTGGTTCGTGCCCTCGGGGTCCCCCAGGAACATGTTGCGCAGCATCTGCTCGGTGACGTCGAGGTCGCGCGAGTAGCCGATGAAGTAGGTGCCGAACTCGTCGGCCGCGGCGCTGCCGAAGGGCATGTTGTCGCGCACGATCTTCAGCTGCGTGCCGTCGGCGTCCTCGATGACGGTGAGCGCGGTGTGGGAGTCGGCGGGCTTGGTCTCGTCGTCCATCTCGACGTTGTCCCACTTGTGGCGGCCGATGGCGTCGGCCTGGTGCTCGACGGTGAGCCGCTCCCATCCCTCCATGTCGTGCACGTACTTCTGGACGGTCACAAAGCTGCCGCCCACGAAGTCCGGGTCCGTGTCCTCGTCGAGGACCACGAACCGCTGCGCCTCGAGGCCCTCGGGGTTCTCGGTGCCGTCGACGAAGCCGATGACGTCGCGGGAGTCGAAGTAGCGGAACCCGTGGACCTCGTCCTGCACGGTGGTGAACGGCCGCAGCTGCCGCATGAGCTGGCCGGCGAGCTCGAAGCACACGTCCATGCGGTGGGCGCGGATGTGGAAGAGCAGGTCGCCGGGGGTCGACGGGGCGTCGTGCACCGTCCCGGACAGCGCGGGGAAGGTGCGCAGACCCTTCGGCGCGGGGCCGGAGAACAGGCGGGACCAGGCGCGGGCGCCGATGCCGACCACGCAGCCGAGGTCCGCCGCGACGATCCGCGAGTGCACGGTGCGAAGGGTCCCCGTGTAGCCGTCGAGGACCTCGCGCACGCCGTCCTCGCCGCCCTCGTCGATGCTCAGGACGAGGAAGATCGCCGACTCGGTGAGCGGCCTCAGGATCCTCTGCGGGATCGGTGCGCTCTGTTCGTCCACGTGCTGCGTCCCCCTGCTCGTCGACTGCGGAGCATGCGCGCCCCGTCCGCGACCCAGGCTAGACCCTCACCCGGTGACGCCACGCAGGGTCGGCCCGAGGACGTCGATGATCCCCGCCGCCGTGTCCGATTCCCGCTGGCGCCGCTGGTGCGCAGGGGGTTCACTGGGAGGCATGGACGAGATGACGGACGACGAGCGCTTCGCCGCGATCCGGGCGCGGGACGCCCGCTTCGACGGCGCGTTCTTCACGTGCGTCCGCTCCACGGGGATCTTCTGCCGCCCCTCGTGCCCGGCCCGCACCCCGGCGCGCGCGAACGTCGACTTCGCCCCGTCGGCCGCGGCCGCGGTCGAGGCGGGCTTCCGCGCCTGCAAGCGCTGCAGGCCCTCGGCCCCGCCCGGATCGCCGGACGAGGACCCCTCGGGCGATCTCGCGCGTCGCGCGCTGCGCCTCATCGACGGCGGCGCACTGGACGACGGCTCGGTGCCGCAGCTCGCCGCGCGCCTCGCGGTCTCCGAGCGCACGCTGCACCGGGCGCTGAGCGCCCGCACGGGGGCGGGCGCCCTCGCCCATGCGCGCATGCGTCGCGCCCGGCGGGCCCACGACCTGGTCCTGGAGACGGATCTCCCGCTCTCGCGGGTCGCGTTCGCCGCCGGGTTCGGCAGCGAGCGCCAGCTCCACGACACGTTCACGACCGTGTTCGGCCACGCGCCCTCGACCGTCCGGGAGCGCAGGGGGCGGGACGCGACGGGGTCCGACGGGCCGGCGGACTCCGCGGCCGAGGGCGCCGCCCACCTGCGGGCGCGCCTCGCGGTGCGCCTCCCCTTCGACGGGGACGGCCTCGCCCGCTGGTTCGCCGCGCGCGCCGTGCCCGGCGTCGACGAGGTCGTCGCCGCCGAGGACGGGGCCGACACGGCGCCCGTCCGGCGAACCGCCGTGCGCCTCCCCCACGGCCCCGCCGTGCTCGAGGTCGCCCTGCCGTCCCTCGGGGGCACGGGCACCGCGCGCCTGCCCGCCACCATGCACCTGGCCGACGTGCGCGACTACGGCGCGGCGGTGGGGCTCGCGCGGCGCCTGCTGGACCTGGACGCGGATCCGCTCGGCATCGACGAGGCGCTCCCGCGCTCCCTCCCGGCCCTCGCCCCGCTCGTCGCGGCGCGGCCGGGGGTGCGTCTGCCCGGGCTGCCGTCTCTCGCCGAGGCGCTGATGTGGGCGATCGTCGGGCAGCAGATCACCGCCGCGCAGGCGCGGGACCAGATCGCGCGCGCCACGGACCTGGCCTGCGAAGCGCTGCCGCCCTCGCTGCACGTGGGCGGGGTGCACCGACTTGGCCCGACGCCGGCGGAGGCCGCCGCGCGTGCCGCGGACTGGTACCGCGGGCCCGGCGCCCGCCGCCGCGCCCTGGTCACCGCGCTCACCGAGACGCCCGACGCGGACGCGCTGGATCCCGCGCAGCTGCACGAGGCCGTGCTCGCCCTGCCGGGCGTCGGCCCGTGGACCGCCGGCTACGCGCTGCTGCGCGGCACCCGCGGCAGCGACCTGGCTCCCCCGCGCGACGTCGCCCTGCTCGCCGCCACCCGCGACCTGGGCCTCGCCGAGGACCTCGACGACCTCCCGGAGTCCCTCGCGCCCGCCGCCCCCTGGCGCTCGTACGCGAGCCTGCATCTGTGGCATCACGCCGCCTCCCTGCCACCCGCCCGCCGCACCCGAAGGACACGCAG
>NZ_JAKRMO010000109.1:0-7046 GCF_022346485.1 Brachybacterium sp. ACRRE
CGTACGGCGACTGGAACACGCGGAAGGGAGTGTCCGAGAAGTACTCGGTCATCTCCGTGATCTCGAGGTCGAAGCGCAGGTCGGGCTTGTCCGACCCGTAGCGCCGCATCGACTCCTCGTAGGTGATCCGCGGGATCGGGGTGGTGATGTCGTGCCCGGCGACCTTCCAGACGTTCTTGAGCAGCTCCTCGGCGAGGGCGATCACGTCCTCCTGCTCCGCGAAGCTCAGCTCGACGTCGAGCTGGGTGAACTCCGGCTGGCGGTCGGCGCGGAAGTCCTCGTCCCGGTAGCAGCGGGCGATCTGGAAGTACTTCTCCATCCCGGACACCATGAGCAGCTGCTTGAACAGCTGCGGCGACTGCGGCAGCGCGTACCAGGAGCCGGGGGCGAGCCGCGCCGGCACCAGGAAGTCCCGGGCGCCCTCGGGGGTCGAGCGCGTGAGCGTGGGCGTCTCGATCTCGACGAAGCCGTCGTCCAGGAGAGTCTCGCGGGCCGCGCGGTTGATGTCCGAGCGCAGGCGCAGAGCGCGCGCCGGACCGGAGCGGCGCAGGTCGAGGTAGCGGTAGCGCAGACGCGCCTCCTCCCCCACCTCGGCGTGGTCGTCGAGCTGGAACGGGAGGGGCGCCGAGGGGTTCAGCACCTCGACGTCGCTCGCGGTGACCTCGATCTCGCCGGTCGGCAGGGCGGGGTTCTCGTTGCCCTCGGGACGGCGGTCCACGGTGCCGGTGACCTTCAGCACGTACTCGTTGCGCAGGTGCATGGCCTCGTCCTCGCGGACGACGACCTGGGCGACGCCGCTGGCGTCGCGAAGATCCAGGAACGTCACGCCTCCATGGTCGCGGCGGCGGGCGATCCAGCCGGTGAGGGTGACGGTCTGGCCGATGTGCTCGCTTCGGAGCTCACCGGCATGATGGGTGCGCAGCACGGAAGAAGTCCTTCGTCTCAGGGATGCGGTCGCCCCGATGCTATCGCGGGGTGAGCGATCTCGCCCCCTGCGCCCCTGTGCCCGGGCATGCCCGCTCCGTATCCTGGATATCTGTCCCGACCTGCACCGCTGGCGGGTCCACCCCGCCCCGCAGTCGAAGGACACCATGAACGAAGCACGCCCCTCCGCCGCAGATCCCACACCCGAGGTCCCCGCGTCCGACGAGCCGAACGGCCCGGCCGCGGACTCCGCGACCGAGGCGCCGTCGGCCCCTGAGGCCCCCGCCACGCCCGCGGCCCCTGCGGAGCCGACCTTCGCCGACCTCGACCTGCCGCGCGTGCTGCAGGGCGCCGTGGACCGGCTCGGCTTCACGACCCCCTCCCCCATCCAGAGCGAGGCCATCCCGCAGCTGCTGGCCGGGCGCGACGTCATCGGCGTGGCCCAGACCGGCACCGGCAAGACGGCGGCCTTCGGCCTGCCGATGCTCACCGCGGTCGACCCCTCGGAGCGCGCGGCCCAGGCGCTCGTGCTCGCCCCCACCCGCGAGCTCGCCATGCAGGTCGCCGAGGCGATCAGCACCTTCGCCCAGGACGTCGACGGGCTCTCCGTGACCTCGGTCTACGGAGGCTCGCCCTACGGCCCCCAGGAGTGCGCACTCTCCCGCGGCACCCAGGTCGTCGTGGGCACCCCGGGACGCGTCATCGACCATCTCAAGCGCGGCAACCTGCACCTGGAGACCCTCAGGTACCTGGTGCTCGACGAGGCCGACGAGATGCTGCGCATGGGCTTCGCCGAGGACGTCGACGAGATCCTCTCCCACGCCCCGCAGTCCAAGCAGGTCGCGCTCTTCTCCGCGACCATGCCGCCCGCGATCCAGCGGGTCGCCGAGGAGCACATGAGCGACCCGGTGCGGGTCTCCGTGTCGCGCCAGGCGAGCACCACGACCAACGTCTCCCAGCGCTACGCGGTCGTGCCCTTCCGTCACAAGACCGGCGCGCTCGCCCGCGTGCTCGCGACCTCCGACGCCGAGGCGGCGATCGTCTTCGTGCGCACCCGCTCGGCCGCCGAGGAGGTCGGCACCGCGCTCGTCTCCCGCGGCGTCGTCGCCGCGACCATCAGCGGCGACGTGCCGCAGAAGGAGCGCGAGAAGATCGTCGAGCGCCTGCGCGAGGGCTCGCTGCAGGTCCTCGTCGCGACCGACGTCGCCGCCCGCGGCCTCGACGTCGACAAGATCGGCCTGGTCGTGAACTTCGACGTCCCCGGCGAGCCCGAGGCCTACGTCCACCGCATCGGCCGCACCGGCCGCGCGGGACGCACCGGCGAGGCGCTCACCTTCGTCGCCCCGCACGAGCGCCGCAAGCTGCGCGCGATCGAGAAGACCACGCGCCAGACCCTGCAGGAGATCTCGATCCCCTCCCCGCGGGACGTCTCCGCCCACCGCACCGAGAAGCTGCTGGCCTCCGTGCCCGAGCGCGCCGAGCGCGGTCGGCTCGATCTCTACCTCGAGAAGGTCGACGCGTTCCTCGAGAGCAGCGGCATGGAGCCGCGGATGCTCGCCGCGGTGCTCGCCGCGACGGCCGTCGGCGACGACGGCCCCGGGGCCGAGGTCGAGGGCGACGAGGAGTTCACCGGCGCCCACCTCAAGGGCTCCGACCGGGATCGCGAGTCCGACGGCAAGGGCCGTCCCGCCCCCGGCCAGCCCGAGAAGGGCTTCACCAGCTACCGCGTCTCCGTGGGCCACTCGCACGGGGCGAAGCCCGCTGCGATCGTCGGCGCGATCACGGGCGAGGGCGGCCTGAACGGGAAGTCGATCGGCAAGATCGACATCTTCGGCTCGTTCTCCCTGGTCCAGATCCGCGGATCCCTCAAGGACGACCAGATCGACCGCATCGGCCACGCGAAGATCGCCGGGCGCACCCTGCGCATCAGCGAGGACCGCGGCCCGCGCACGGGCGGCCGTCGCGAGCACGGATCGCGTCGACCCGACTCCCGCGAGGGCGGGCGCCACGAGGGCGGCCGGCGATTCGGCGGACCCCGCCGTGAGGGCGGCCCGCGGCGCGACTCCGGACGCGCGCACGGCGGCCGCTGAGCGCGCAGCTCCGCGCGTGCGCCGGTCCCACGGACGCGGCGCGCCCCGGAACGGACGGAGAACGGCCCCGCACCCGATGGGTGCGGGGCCGTTCCGCGTCGTGGGACCGCCGGCGGCCTGCCGACGGGAGGGTCAGGACTGCTGGGCCTGCGCCTCGGCGTAGGCCTTGCGGACCTCGTCCATGTCCAGGCCCTGGACCTGGGAGATGAGGTCCTCGAGCGCCGCCTGCGGGAGGGCGCCGGCCTGCTGGAAGACGGGCACGCCGTCGCGGTAGGCGACGAGGGTCGGGATCGAGGTCACGCCGTAGCGCATGGCCAGCTCCTGCTGGTCCTCGGTGTCGAGCTTCGCGAAGGTGACATCGCCGTGGTCCTCCGAGGACTGCTCGAAGATCGGCGCGAAGCGCTGGCAGGGGACGCACCATCCTGCCCAGAAGTCGATGAGGACGACGCCGTCCTTGACGGTCTCGTCGTGGTTCTCGGACGTCAGCGTGACTGTAGCCATGCCCCCCACAACGCCCCGGGCCGTTCGCACATTCCCGTGCGAACGGCCGGTGACGCATGTCTCCCGGCGCCGGCGTGTCCGGTCCGTGCGGTGCGAGGGCCTCAGCCCTCGCCGCCGGGGCCCGCGAGGACCTGCACGTGCAGATCCTCGCGCGGGGGCTCCCAGGAATCGGCGCGGGCCTCGACCTGCTCGCCCGAGCGGATGTCGCGCACCGCGTCCTCCTCGTCCTCGTGGGGGAACCAGACGAAGGGGATGCCGCGGCGGTCGGCGTGCCGGATCTGCTTGCCGAGCTTGGCCGAGGTCGGCGAGACCTCGGTGGGGATGCCCCGGGAGCGCAGGTCGCGGGCGACGGCCTCGCTGCGCCGCCGGGTCTCCTCGCTCTCCACGACGACCAGCACGCACGTGGGCACCGCGCGGCTGGGTCGCGCGAGGTCGGCCGAGAGCATTCGCCAGACCAGGCGGGAGAGCCCGATCGAGAGGCCCACACCGGGGTAGGTGTGCCGATTGTCCGCGGCGAGCCGGTCGTAGCGCCCTCCGGAGCAGATCGAGCCCAGCGACTCGCTGCCCTCGAGGAACGTCTCGAAGACCCCCGCCGTGTAGTAGTCGAGCCCGCGAGCGATGGAGAGGTCGGCCATCATCACCCCGGGCACGGCCGCCTCGACCTGCTCGAGGACGGCGGCGAGCTCGGCGATGCCCTCCTCGAGCAGCTCGCCCTCGCCGCCGAGATCGCGGACCTGCTGGGCGAAGGAGTCGTCGCGGGTGCGGATCGAGGCGAAGGCCAGGCAGGTGCGCGCCTGCTCCTCGCTCGCGCCGGCCTCCTCGACGAGGAGGCGCGCGGTGGCCTCCTCCCCGATCTTCGGGAGCTTGTCGATGGTGCGCAGCACGCCCTCGAAGTCCTCGAGGCCGATCGAGCGGAAGAAGCCCTCGGAGAGCTTCCGGTTGTTCGCTCGGATCGTGAAGGCGGGAAGCGGCAGGCGCGAGAGGATCTCCGCCATCACCACGGCGACCTCGGCCTCCTGGTGGGAGGGCAGGGTGTCCTGGCCGATGATGTCGAGGTCCGCCTGGTAGAACTCGCGGTAGCGGCCCTCCTGGGGTCGCTCGCCGCGCCAGACCTTCTGGATCTGGAAGCGGCGGAACGGGAACGCGAGCTTCCCGGCGTTCTCGAGCACGTAGCGTGCGAGCGGCACGGTGAGGTCGAAGTGCAGGCCGAGCTGACGATCGGGATCGGCCTCGGACCCGTCGTCCTCCTCCGCGTGCAGGCGACGCAGGACGTAGACCTCCTTGTCGATCTCGCCCTTGCGCAGCAGCTGGCTCATCGGCTCGACCGCGCGGGTCTCGATCCCGGAGAAGCCGTGGAGCTCGGCGACCTGGCGGAACACGTCGATGACGTGCTGCTCGACGAGACGCTGCTCGGGCAGGTGCTCGGGGAATCCGGACAGGGCGCTGATCTTCGCCACGGGTGTGCTCCTTGCGTGGTGTGCGTGCGGCGGTCCGCGCGTGCCGGCGCGGCCCGTGCGGCGTGCGAGGCGCGAGAGCGGTACGTGCCTGCGCGCCGAGCACCCATTATCGACCCAGGAGCGCACCGCCCGGGACCGCGACCGCGTGGCGGGCCGACGCGCAGGGCACAATGCAGGTGCGCTGCGGATGCGAGCCCCTGGGACGCGCGCGGATGCGTGCACGATCGGCGGTAGAGTTCCCTGGCGTGGTGTCCCGCGCCACGACCATGACGCCGTCCCGGTGACGGCAGTGACCCGCGATCCAGCGGAACGAGAGAAGGAGCTCCCCCGTGAGCGAGTCCGAGACTCCCGAAGCCACCGCGCCCGACGGCGCGACTCCCGACGCCTCGACGACCGAGCGCGCAGCGTCCGAGGGCGCCGCCTCCGAGAGCGCGACCTCCTCGGCGACGACGCCCGACGCCGCGACCGAGGACGCGACGCCCGAGGCCGCGACCGACAGCGAGACGTCCGAGGCCGCTGCGCCCGAGTCCGCGGCACCCGCCGCCCCGACTCCGCGTCCGACGCCCCGGCCGACCCCTCGTCCCGGCACGCCGAGCCCGGCCGCACTCGCCGGCCGGCGACCGTCGGCGCCGCTGATCCCCGTCGCGCCTCCCGTGCAGGAGTACGACGAGGCGGCGATCCAGGAGGCGCTGGCCTTCGGGACGCTCGAGGAGGACGGCACGGTCAGCGTCCAGGACGGCACCCAGAAGCGCTCGCTGGGCCCCGCGGCCTCCGCGGAGCGCGAGGAGGCGCTGACGCCCTTCGCGCGGGCCTACCTCGACCTCGTGGCCTTCCTCGACGTCACCCAGCAGCGGCTCGCTACGCCGCAGCTCACGCAGGCCGATCTGAACCGTCTGCTCGAGAACCTGCGCAAGAACATGAAGGAGCCGCAGGTCATCGGTGACATCCCGGCGCTGCGCGCGCGGGCGTCGGAGCTGCGCGAGAGCGCCAAGGAGAAGATCCACGCCCTCGAGGAGGAGCGCCTGCAGGCCCGCGACGCGGCGACCGCCGAGCGCACCGCGTTCGTGGAGTCGATCGAGCAGCTCGTGGAGACCGAGCCGGAGCGGATGAGCTGGAAGAGCGCCGGCGAGACCATGCGCGGCATGGTCGGCACCTGGAAGTCGATGCAGAAGGAGGGGCCCTCCCTCGAGCGGTCCACCGAGGACGCGCTGTGGAAGCGGCTCTCCGCGGCGCGCAGCGCCTTCGACCGCAAGCGTCGCCAGTTCTTCTCCCATCTCGACGAGCAGCACGCGGAGGCGGAGAAGATCCGCGAGGACATCATCCGTCGTGCCGAGGAGATGAAGGACTCGACCGACTGGGGTCCGACGGTCCGCGCCTACCGCTCCCTCATGGACGAGTGGCGCGCGGCCCCGCGCGGCAACCGCAAGAAGGACGACGCCCAGTGGGCTCGTTTCAAGGCGGCACAGGACACCTTCTTCGCGGCGCGCAACGAGGACCTCGCGGCCTCCGACGCCGAGCAGAAGGAGAATCTCAAGGTCAAGGAGGCTCTGCTCGCAGAGGCCGAGGCCGTCGACCCGGCCGAGGATCTGGACGGCGCCCGCGCGGCGCTGCACAGGATCCAGGACCGCTGGGACGAGGCCGGCAAGGTGCCCCGCGGCGACATGCGGCGCATCGAGGACCGACTGCGCACCTTCGAGCGCTCGCTCAAGCAGGCGGAGGACGCCGAGTGGCGTCGCACCGATCCCCGCACCCGTGCCCGCGTCGAGGGGGCGTCCTCGCAGCTCCAGGAGGCGATCTCCAGCTACGAGGACGATCTCGAGAAGGCGCGCGCGACCGGCGACCCCGCGAAGATCGCGAAGGCCGAGGAGGCGCTGCGCGCACGGCGCGAGTGGCTCGAGGTCATCGAGCGCTCCGCCCGCGACCTGGGCTGATCCCGCGCGGCCTCCACGCGCCGCTCCCGTTCCTCCACAGCGCCCGCTCGTCCACAGGACGGGCGGGCGCCTTGATGCGCGGACGCCCGACCGGGATGCTCGGAGCATGCCTCCGCCCGAGCCGCCCTCCCCCGCCGTCGCCC
>NZ_JAKRMO010000010.1:0-87341 GCF_022346485.1 Brachybacterium sp. ACRRE
GGGCAGGACGAGGACGGCGGGGCGGGCGGAGGGTGGTGTCGGATGCGGATGCGGATGCGGATGCGGATGCGAATGCGGGTGGGGATGCGGATGCGGAACCGGTTGCGGATGCGGTTGCCGGCGCCAGTGCCGGTGCCAGCGCGGTGCCGGTCGCGGCCGGCTCCGGGGAGGCGGACTGCGCGTCGTCGTCCGTGCTCACGTGCTCCGCGAGGTCCAGGCGCACGTGCGCGCGCGTGATGAGATCGGGGTCGTGCGTCGCGGCCAGCACCGCGCAGCCGCGCGCGGTCGCCTCCTCGAGCAGGGCGAACAGCTGGGTGCGACGCTCCTGGTCGAGTCCCACGGTGGGCTCGTCCAGCACGAGGAGGGCGGGTTCCTGGGCGAGGGCGGCGATGATCGCGAGGCGCCGCTGCTCGCCCCCGGAGAGCTCGAAGGGCTGAGCGTCCGAGAGGTGCGCGAGGTCGGCGCGCTGCAGCAGGCTCTCGGCGAGTTCGGAGTCGTGCGCCCAAGGCGAGGCGGTGACCTCAGCGCGCACGGTGCGGGCGACGAAGGAGTGCTCGGGCTCCTGAGGGACGAAGGCGATCCTCGAGGGCTCGGGACGCTCGAGGTGTCCTCCGGCCGGGTCGGCGAGGCCCAGGATCGTGCGCAGCAGCGTGGTCTTGCCGCTGCCGCTCGGCCCGGTGAGGACCGCGACACATCCTGCGGGGACGGCCAGGTCGAGGCCGTCGAGGAGGGGAGAGGCGACGGTCCGCTTCCCCCGGGCCTCGTCCCGTCGTCGCCGTCGCGCGATCGAGACTCTCGAGAGCGACAGCACCGGTGTGCCGGACGTGCCGGATGCGCGCGCAGAGGCCGGCATGGCGGTCGGGTCGGGAGCGGCGGCCGGATCGGGCATGGCGGCCGGATCGGGCTGCTCGAGGACGTCGTCGGGAGCGCCGTCCGCGAGCACGTGCGCCTGCGCTCCGAGCACGATCACGCGGTCCACGTGCGGGGCCCAGCCGTCGGCGTCGTGGTCGGCGACCACCAGGGTGCGATCGCCGACCGCATCCAGGATCGCGGCGCGGACCTCGCGGGCCGTCGGCCGATCGAGCATGCTCAGCGGCTCGTCCAGCAGCAGCGCACCGGGATCCAGCGCCAGGGAGCCGGCGAGGGCGAGCCTCTGCTGCTGCCCGCCGCTGAGATCCCACGGCGAGGTCGCGGCGTCCAGCCCGACGCGCGCCGCGTGCAGGGCGGAGGTCACGCGGCGCTGGATCTCCTCGCGGTCCAGCGCCGCGTTCTCGGGACCGAAGGCCGCGTCTCGGCCGACGCTCCCGCCGATCAGGGCGTGCAGCGGCTGCTGCAGGAGCAGTCCGCGCTCGCCCGGCCGGGTGGGGCCGGTGGCATCGCCCGCGAGGTCGCCCGTGCTGGTGTCGAGCAGGCCCGTGAGGGCCCGGAGCACGGTCGACTTGCCGCCGCCGCTGGGTCCCGTGAGCAGCACGCGCTGGCCGGCCGGGATGTGCAGGGTGAGGTCGTCGATCGTCGGGTGGGAGCGGGTCGACGGTGTCCAGGTGACGGCGTCGAGACCGAGCGGCACGGCGGCGTGGGAGGCGGGACCCGTTCCGTCGGGAGCCGCGTCGCCGAGCGTCCTGTCGGCCCCAGCGGTCGTCCCGTCGGCCCCAGAGGTCGCCCCGAGCACCGTCGGCCCCGCGCTCATGCGCGCGACCGCCGTCCCCACTGGCGCCCTGCCGGGAAGGCGCTCAGGGCGCCGGTCGCACCGAGGGCGCGCACGATCAGCCACCCCAGCACCCCGCACAGCAACGCGCCGGAGACGATGAAGAAGCCCAGCAGCGCCCAGGCCGAGGCCCAGGACCACTCGGGGTAGTAGGAGAAGCGCTCGTAGACCCATTCGAGGATCCCCGAGAGTGCGCCGCCGGCGATCGCCACGGGCAGGGTGAAGCGGCGGTAGGCGGTGACGAGGAACGCGATCTCGACGCCTCCGCCCTGCAGCAGGCCGCTGACCACGGTGCCGATGCCCCACTGCCCGCCGAGGACCATCTCGAGGACGGCGGCGATGACCTCCGCCAGCACGGCGGCGCCGGGACGGCGCACGATGAGCATCGCCACCAGCGCAGGCAGGAACCACACGCCCGCGAGCAGCCCCACCGACGGGGGCAGGACGGCCTGCAGCGGGGTGAAGAGCGTGTACACCTGGCCCCAGGCGAGGAACACGAAGGCGAAGACGACGCCGATCGCGACCGTCAGCACGAGGTCCACGGTGCGGTAGGCCGGCAGCGGCCGACGTGCGAGGGCGTCGCTCGCCGGTGCGGGTGCCGGTGCCGATGCCGGTGCAGACGCCTGTGCGGGTGACTGGGCAGGTGCCGGTGCTCCGCCGGTCGCCGCGGTCTTCTCGGCGCGCGCGGACGAGGCGGCGGGGGTGGAACTGGTCGACATCTGGTTCTCCTTCCGATGCGGAAGGGGCCGCGAGGCCCGTCGGCCCCGGATGCAGAGATCCGGCGCGGCGGACATCGCAGAAGAATCCCGACTCCCTACGCCGGTCTGAACCGGATCAGGTTCGAGGGTCTGCGCTCTGTGCGCACTCTCAGCACCTCTGCGGTGCTCCCCTGTCTGTGGATGTCAGCGTCGATGATATCGCGCGGGGCGGTCGGTGCGCCCTCGGGATGTGCGCCAGATCGCCCGGGTCGGCCGACGCCCGACGACTCGTGCGAGGCGACGGGATCCGACGGTCCCGTCCCGACCCGCTCCCGAACGGCCGAACCGGCGAACGGGCGAAGGGGCGAAGGGGCGAAGGGGCGAAGGGGCGCGAGAAGTACGAAACGGTTGCCAAGAGCGCTCATGGCAACCGTTTCGTACTTCTCGCGACGCCGGCGGGGCGCGGATGGGCCGACGAGCGGTCGGCGGGGCTTCAGCGCGCGCGGATCAGCGGCGGGCGCGGATGGCCTGGTCGATCGCCTCGGCGGCGGCGCGGGGATCGTCGGGGGAGAGCAGGAAGTGGGTGCCCTCGCGGCCGATGATCTCCACGAGGGTCCCGGGGCGCGAGACCATCAGGCGGTAGGAGGACCGCTGCTCGCCGGTGGTGAAGACCTTGCGGCCGGGCAGCGCCTCGATGCTCCCGTTCTCGGGCGAGATCACGCGGCCGCGGCGCCAGCCGAGCCCGCCCACCGTCGCGCCGAGCGACTCTCCCGGGATGCGGCGCAGCTGCACGGTGCGGAAGTCGGCGACGGGCCAGGCGGGGCGCGGCAGGAAGCCTCCGAGGCTCACGGTCACCCCGCCCCCGTCGACCACGAACCGGGTGGACAGCCGCATCCACGACCAGAAGGCGTACACGAGCACGGCCAGGGCGAGCACCAGGCCCAGCACGACCGTCTCGCCCCGCGCCCAGGCGAGCGCGTACCCGGCGATGCCGACGCCGATCACGACGCTCATGCCGATGCGGGTCCAGCCCACCGCGCCGGGCGTCGTCCGCCCCACGTGGAAGGGCGCCTCGGGCCTGCTCACGCCGTCCTCACCAGATGCTCACGCGCTCTTCGGGCGCGCGGTACATCGCGTCGTCCTCGCGCACGTCGAAGGCCGCGTGGAAGGCGTCGAGGTTGCTCGCGATCGCATTGCAGCGGAACTCGGCGGGGGAGTGCGGGTCGATCGCCAGCATGCGCGCCGCATCCTGCGCGCGGGACTTCGCGCGCCACACCGTGGCCCAGGACCAGAACACGCGCTGCAGTCCGCTCATGTCGTCCAGGCGCGGCGGGTTCCCGCCGGAGCGCGCGAGGTAGGCCTTGATCGCGATGGTGAGCCCGCCCAGGTCGCCGATGTTCTCGCCGATCGTGAGGCTGCCGTTGACATGGGGCAGCTCATCGTCGCCGTCGGTCGCGTCTGACGCCTTCGCCTCAGCCTGCTCGCGCAGCACGCGCGGGGTGAGGGCGTCGAACTGGTCGATGAGCGCACGGGTGCGCTGCTCGAAGGCCTCGCGGTCCTCGTCAGTCCACCAGGAGCGCAGGTTCCCCTCGCCGTCGTACTTGGAGCCCTGGTCGTCGAAGCCGTGCCCGATCTCGTGGCCGATCACGGCGCCGATGCCGCCGAAGTTCACGGCGTCCTCGGCCTCGGCGTCGAAGAACGGCGGCTCGAGGATCGCGGCGGGGAAGACGATCTCGTTCGCTCCCGGGTTGTAGTAGGCGTTGACCGTCTGCGGGGTCATGTGCCACTCGTCGCGGTCGACGGGCCCGTCGAGCTTCGCGAAGTCATGGGCGGCATCGTGCATGCGGGCGGCGCGCACCGAGGCGACGAGGTCGTGCGGGTCCAGCACCAGACCCTCGTAGGTGCGCCACACGTCGGGGTAGGCGATCTTCGGGGTGAACAGCTCGAGCTTGGCGAGGGCCTTCTCGCGGGTGCCCGGCGTCATCCACGCGAGCGTCGAGATCGACTCGCGGTAGGCGTCCAGCAGCGCGCCGACCAGCTCCTGCATGCGCGCCTTGTGGTCCGGCGGAAAGTGCCGGGCGACGTAGTCCTGTCCGATCGCGAAGCCGACGGCACCCTCGACCAGCGAGATGCCGCGCTTCCAGCGCTCGCGCAGCTGCTCGGCGCCGGAGAGGGTGCGCCCGGAGAAGTCGAAGTCCTCCTCGACGAAGGCAGAGGAGAGGTACGGGGCGAAGGCGCCGACGGTGTGCAGGGCGGCCCAGGTGCGCAGCACGGCGAGGTCCTCGGCCGCGAGCAGCGGGGCGACGGCCTCGACGAACTCGGGCTGGCTCACGCAGACCACGTCGAAGGCGCCGGCGGGCGCGCCCGTGCCCTGGACGTACGCGTCCCAGGGGAACGCGGGGGCGAGGGATTCCCGCTGCGCGGCGTCCATCGGGTTGTTCGACTTCTCGCTGTCGCGCAGGCGCACCCGGTCCACGTGGCACGCCGCGAGCCGCGTCTCGAAGTCCATGACTGCGCGGGCCAGCTCGTCCGAGTCCCCGGCGACGAGTCCCTCGCGGTCGGGCAGGGACGCGAGGTCGGCGAGGCGCGCGAGATGGCCGACGTAGGCCTCGCGGATCGGTGCGTAGGAGTCCTCGCGGTAGTAGGACTCGTCGGGCAGGCCCAGCCCGCCCTGGTGCAGCTTGATCTGGTAGCGGGAGGAGTCGTCGTCATCGGTCCACACATAGGCGTGCAGGGCGCTGGTGCCGGCCACGGGGGAGGCGAGCAGGCGCACCAGATCCGCGAGCGAGTCCGTGGAGGCGACCTCGTCGAGAAGAGGGACCAGCGGCGCGGCGCCGGCGGCCTCGACCGCGTCCTCGTCCATGAACAGCCGGTAGAGCAGGCCCGCGCGTCCACGATCCGTCTCCGGGGCGTCGCCGGATGCGAGTGCCGCGGCGAGCTCGGGATCCTCGGCGGCCTCCTCGACGATGGCGCGCACGCGCTCCTCCGCGAGGTCCCGCAGGCGTCGGAACTCCCCGTCGGACGCGCGATCGGCGGGGATCTCGTGCTCCGCGAGCCAGGTGCCGTTGACGTGTCCGAACAGGTCGTCCTGCACGCGGATCGAGTCCGAGACGCCGCTGCGGTCCAGGCCCGAGCGGATCTCGGATCCGGCCGGCGCTGCGGTCGGGGCGCTGTCGGAGGGGACGGCATCGGTCATGGTGACTCCTTCGTCGAAGAGGGTGGCGTCGGGCCGGTCGGTCCGTCGGCGGACGCGCTCCGCGCGCCGACAGCCGTCCGGATCGCGGGGATCAGAGGGTGGACAGTCCCAGCAGCGCGAGCGCGGCGGTGAGCACGCCGATACCGAAGGGCGCGTACGCCCACAGGGTGTGCGGGCGCTCGCCCGGGCTGCGGCGCTGCAGGATCAGGGTGGACAGTCCCGTCGCGATCGACAGCACGATGGTGCCGATCGTGAGCACGGGGGAGAGCACGATCAGCACGGTCGCGCCGATCTGGAAGAGCGCGGTGCCCACGACGTCCAGGACGCGCAGCACCATCGAGCGGGGCACGCTCACCTTCTCGGTGAGGAAGGTGCCGACGGCCTCGGTCGCCCACGCGGAGGGCGCGGCGATCCGGCGCCGGGCGCTCACCGTCTGCGCGGTGGCCAGGACGATCCAGACCAGCGCCGTGCCGAGCCCGAGCCAGATGCCCATGGGGCCGACGGCCTCCGAGGGCCAGAGCAGGCCCGCGAAGAGCACCGCGGCCAGGCGCAGCACCTCCTCGACGCTCGAGCGCACCGCCATCGGTCCGGGGTTGACGGCGAGGCGTCTCTGGACCTTCGAGACGAACATGCTGGTGACCACGACGACCACGAGCTGCAGGGCGCCGAGGGCGATGCCGAGCACGAGGGGCAGCGGGGTCGAGGGCGTCGCGGGCAGGCAGACGAGCACGAGGACGACGGCGACCGCGGGGATCACGAGCGAGACGATTGACAGTCCGCGCACGAGCGCGCTGACGATCTCCGCGCCCGTGGGCGGATGGTCGTGCCCGGTGTGGTCGTGGGGGTCCGAGCCGTGCGGGTCGCTGCTGCAGGAGGCGGCCTCGCCGGGGACCTCGGGATCCGCGGCGGAGGACGGAGAGGACGAGGTGGTCATGGGGCTCCTTCGAAGTCGCTCCACTGTATCGGCCGTGCCTGGTGCTCCGCTGGTGGCAGGGCCCTCGAGGAGGCGGGCGGAACACCGGGCGTCGGCGCGGATGCGCTGGTGCGCGACGTGTCCGGGCCGCCGATCGTCACGTCCGTGTGAGGTTCTCCCCACCGGGGGCCATGTGCGTCCGGGGACCGGACATTCTCCCGGACATGGCCCATGGTCGTGTGGAAACATGTCCTCGTGACCCGCGACCAGCCCTGCGACGACGCCCGGACCTCGGACGGCGACGTCCTCGAGCGCGCCATCGGCGCGGTGGTCGCGGCGGCCGCGGGCGACGCCCTGGGCGCACCGTACGAGTTCCAGGGCCCCATCGCCCCGAGCGAGGACGTGGGCATGATCGGCGGCGGCGTCCTGGAGTGGGGCGAGGCGGAGTGGACCGACGACACCTCGATGGCGATCGTCGTCCTCGAGGCGGCGGCCGCGACCCCCGGCACCCACGACCTGCGCACGGCGTCCGCCCTCGATCAGATCGCGCGCGAGTGGTACGCGTGGTCGATGGGCACCCCGGACATCGGCGCCTTGACCTCGACCGTCATGCGCCGCGCGGCCGACGTGGCCCGCGGGGCCGGGCACTCCATGCCCCATGCGAGCGACCTCCGGCAGGCCGCCGAGGACGCGCACCGCGACCTCCCGCGGGTCGCGGGCAACGCCGCGCTCATGCGCTCCCACGCGAGCGTGCTGCCCTATCTCTTCTCCTCCGACGAGGACACCGAGGACGCGATCCGCACGATCTGCCGCCTCACCCATGTGCACCCCGACGCGGTCGAGGCCTGCGTGCTGTGGGGGTTCGCGGTGCGTCACGCGATCCTGAGCGGCGAGATCGACGTGCGCGTGGCCCTGGACCGTCTCCCGGAGGATCGCCGCGAGCTCTGGCGGGAGCGCATCGAGGAGGCCGAGTCGGCGCGTCCCGTCGACTTCCCGCGCAACGGCTGGGTGGTCGCCGCGTTCCAGGGGGCGTGGTCGGCGGTGCACAGCGTGCTGCCCCTGCCCGAGGACCGATTCGCCCGCCGTGCGGCCCTCGTGGATGCGCTCTCCTCGGCGGTCCGCGCGGGCTACGACACCGACACCGTCGCGTGCATCACCGGTGCGCTGGTGGGCGCCGCGCTCGGCCCCAAGGCCGTGCCGCCGGAGTGGCGGCGCGAGATGTTCGGCTGGCCCGGCTACGAGGTCGCCGAGCTCGAGAGCCTCGTCGAGCGCGTGGTGGCCCCGGCCGAGCAGCGCCGCTGCCCGTCCGACGCCGCCGGCTGAGGTGTGAAGGCCGAGGGCTGAGAGCCGAGGACTGAGGCCGAGGGCTGAGACTCAGTCCCTCCCGGCGGTGATCCGCAGGCCGGTGCGCAGCGGGACGTCCTGCAGCTGGCCTCCCACGTGCCGCACGCGCACCCCGCCCGGCACGCCCTCGAGGTCGCCGATCACCGTGAGCTGGGTGCGGTAGGCGCGCAGCGCCGCGGCCAGGGCGGAGGCTGAGCCCGGCTGGTCGCGGAAGGCGAAGGGCTCTCCGTCGGCCGCGGCCTCGGGATCGGGCTCGCTCGCGACCTCCACGAACGGCACGCCCTGCGCGCACGCCGCCCCGGCCGTCGCCTCGTGCGCGCGCAGATGGTCGGGGTGCCCGTAGGTGCCCTGGTCGTCGTAGCCGAGGACCACGTCGGGCCGCACGTGCGCGATGAGCGCGGAGAGGTCGGCGATCTCCTGGTCGAGATCCTGATGGGTGAAGCTCGTCGGGCCCGCGGTCTCCGACGGACCGGCGACGCCCTCGCGCACCCAGCGCATGCCCGAGTCTCGGTAGCGCCGGGGCGCGGCGCCCTCGGCCAGGGCCGGGGCCTCGCCGAGCATGTGGTGCTCGTCGATACCCAGCGCTCCGAGGGCGCGGCGCACCTCCTGCGCGCGGACCTCCTCGAGGGGGCGCTCGTCGTCCTCGGGAATCGCGCCGGGGACGACCTCGCCCTCCTCGCCGCGGGTCGCGGTGACGACCACGACGCGGGTTCCGCGCGCGGAGAGGTCGGCCAGCAGCGCACCGGTGGCGAGCGATTCGTCGTCGGGGTGGGCGTGCACGGCCAGCACGGTGCCGGCGGTGCGCACCAGGTGCCAGGGGTCCGACGGGCCGTGGGCGGCTCCGCCGTGGACGACGGCCCGGTAGATCCGCTCGAGGTGATGGGCGCACGCCTGCCAGGTGCGGGTCTCCGCGAAGGCGCGCACGGCGCGGGAGGCCTCCTGGAAGGCCGCCTCCTCGCCGATCAGGGACTCGACGGCCTCGGCCCAGACGTCCGGGTCGCGGCCGGCGATCAGGCGGCTGCCGGGGCCCACGGCCTCCTGCACGCCGCCCGCGCGGTCCCAGGCGACCACCGGGGTGCCGCTGGACTGGGCCTCGAGGGCGACCAGCCCGAACGTCTCCGACCAGCTGGGCAGCAGGAGGACGGCGGCCTCGCGCATGCGGGCGGCCAGCTCGTCCTGGTCCATGGAGCCGGCGAACGCGACGCGGTCGGCGAGGCCCAGCGAGCGGGCGGACTCCTCGAGCTCCGCGCGGTAGGCCGCGAAGTCCTCCGAGGCGGCGCCCACCAGCACCAGACGGGCCCTGCAGGACTCGTCGAGCCGGGCGAGCACGTCGAGGGCGAGGTCCGGCGCCTTGAGGGGCTGCAGCCGCGCGGCGAACAGCATCGTGGGCTCCTCCAGTCGCTCCTGAGGGCTCAGAGGGGAGGGGCGGAAGCGTGCGGTGTCGACGCCCGGCGGGACCACGAGCACGCGATCCGAGGGGACCCCGTAGCGCTCGCGGACCGTGCGGGCCTCGGCCTGGGAGACGGCGATGACCAGCTGGGATTCCCTCGCCGTGCGGCGCTCGCCGGGGATGCGACCGGCGGACTCGGCGGGTTCTCCGGCGCCCAGCGTGGTCGAGCCCTCCGGGGCCGCGACGGAGTGGAAGGACTGCAGGTGCGGCAGCTGATGCCGGTGGGCGACGGGCAGCGCGGCCACGCCGCTGAACCAGTGGTGGGAGTGGATCAGGGAGTACGGCTCCCCGGCCTGCTCGGCGTCGGAGACGAGTCGCTCGAGGTCCGCGGAGAACGGCTCGATGGCCTGCTCCATCGCGCTCTTGGCGAGCGGCGTCGCGGGACCGCCGTGCAGCAGGACCTGACGCAGGCGCGGGGCGACCGAGCGGATCGCAGGCGCGTCGGGATCGCTGCGGCGGGTGACGATGTCGACCTGGTGGCCGGCGGCGGCGAGGGCGCGCGCCTGCTCGAGGACCACCACGTTCATGCCGCCGGCATCGGCGCCGCCGGGCACTGCGAGCGGGGAGGTGTGCAGCGAGACGAGCAGCAGGCGCAGCGGCGTGGTTGACATGTACATCATCCTAAGAGTGGAAGGGCTCCCGCGGAGCGCGCGATCGCGCAGGACGCACGCCGCATCCGCGCCTGGGAACCGGCGCAGAGGGCCCCTGGTGTTCGCTGGTGACGAAACCGGTGTGCGCCAGGCCTCGGTCATATTGAATGTTGGATGAAGGTCGATACCCTGAACTGCATGGACACCGCCCCCACGATCGACTGGCACGCATACAACGCCAGTGCTGCGGCGCGTCCCGCCCGGCGGGTCGTGACGCAAGCTGTGCACGCCGCGGGCGGAGATGGGCCCGGGAAGGTCGCGATCGACATCGGCGCCGGTGGTGGCGCCGACGCGCTCGAATTCGCGCGCCGCGGCCTGACCGTCCACGCCTACGACACCGATGACACGCTCACGCAGCGCCTCGTCGAGAACGAGCGCATGACCGGTCGCATCAACTTCCATCACATGGATGCGCGGGACGTCGAGCAGTTCCCCGCGGCCGACATCGTCTACTCCGCCTACGCCCTGCCGATGCTGGGCCCGGACGGTCTGCGCGAGATCTGGCCGAAGCTCACCGGAGCGCTGAAGATCGGCGGCGTGATCGCCGTGGACCTGTTCGGCGAGTCGGACAGCTGGGCCGAGCGCGAGGACATCGCAACCCTGAGCGCCCAGGAGATCGGCGAGATGTTCCGCGGGTTCCGCGTGCTGGACCGCGAGGTCCGCAACGAGGACGGCCGCTCCTACAGCTCCGCGAAGAAGCACTGGCACGTCATCTCGACGCTGGCCCGCCGCCTGAGCTGAGGCCCGGCCCGTGGGTCAAGGCGCCGGCCGGCGGCGTCACGCGGCGCGGGCCGACCGCAGGCCGATGAGCGCCGAGCGCACCACCTGCTCCACGCTCGCGCAGCGCCGCACGCTCGCGCGCCCCTGACGGCGCACGACCACGACCCACGAGGCGCCTCCTCGGTCGGGGAGCCTCCCGATCTCGATCCCGTCGGCGCTCCCAGCGCATGCCGTGCTCGCCGTCGCGGCGGGGAACCGCACCAGCAGCGATCCGCTCGAGGTCTCCACGATGCGCCGCTCGAGCCCGGGCGCCCTCAGCAGGAGCCCCGCGCGGATGCGGTCGCGCTCCCGGCGCACGGTCCGCTCGGGATGGACGGCGCGCACCCGGGACCCAGGATGTCCGACGGTGTCCATGACTCCTCCTTCCCGCCTCCGGCGGCGCCGGCGGCTTCGGTCTTCGGAGACTAGGAGAGGGGTGGGACGAACGAGCGTTCGAACGCCCGCGCCCTCGATCGCCATCGCCATCGCCATCGCCGTCGCCACAGCTGTCGCCACCGCTGTCGCCATAGCCAGGCACGCATCCGGGGGACCGGTGCGATCCGTTAGGGTGTTCCCGGCGGCGATCCACCGCCCAGCCCGGCGTCGGCCCCAGCCCGCGCCCTCGGGGCGAAGGGGAGCAGATCCTCGGATCCGGACCGATCATCGTCGAGGCATCGCGCCGCCGATGCAGGCTGGGGATGCCATGGCGGCAGAGGTGATCCGATGACCCGCTCCTCCGACTTCAAGAAGCTCGTGCGCGCCCGCATGGAGCGCACAGGCGAGAACTTCACGGCGGCCCGCGCCGCGCTGCTCGCGCAGGCCGCGACCCGACCCGAGCGCATCGCCGTCCCGACGCCCGATCCCGCGGCGGCGCGTGCGCGCCACGAGAAGCTCATCCGCCCCTTTCTGCGCGACGGCGGGCTCGAGCGCATCCCCGCCAAGCGCAAGACGCGCCTCTCGGTGCTGCTCGAGCTGCTCGCGCGCTTCGCCCCCGGGGAGGTCTATACCGAGGCCGAGGTCGGCGACATCCTGCGGCCCGTCCACGAGGACGTCGCCTACCTGCGCCGCGAGCTCGTCGACTACGGTTACCTCGAGCGCGACGGCGTGGGCACCTACTGGCTCCCGGACGCGCCGCCGGTTCGCGTGGGCAACATGGCCCAGGAGGTCAGCGACTGGGAGGCCGTCTGGCTGCCGCGCTTCCTCGCCGGGACCCTCGGTGAGGAGCTCGGCGCATCCGCCGAGCCTGCGGATCCCACCCGGCCCGCAGATCCCGCCGAGCCCGGAGGGCCCGCGGGCCCCGCGGGACCCGCAGGCCCCGCGGACCCTGCGGTCAGCGCGTGAACGGTGCGGAGGCCGCGTCCAGGGCGGCGACGTCCTCGGTCGTGAGCTCCAGCTCCGCGCCGGCGATCAGCGCCGGGAGCTGAGCGGTGGTGCGGGCCGAGGCGACCGGCGCGGTCACGCCCTTCGCGCGCAGCCAGGCGAGGGCCACCGCCGTCGGCTCGGCGTCGTGGCGTGCGGCGACGTCGACGAGGACGTCCACGAGGGCGAAGCCCTCGGACGTGCCGTAACCGGAGAGCTGGGCGCCGCGGGCGACCCCCTCGAGGTCTGCCGCGGAGCGGTACTTGCCCGTGAGCAGGCCGGCGGCGAGCGAGAAGTAGCTGAACAGGGCGAGGTCGTTCTCCTCGACGACCTGCCCGTAGCCGTTCTCGACGTCCGCGCGGTGGGCGAGGGAGTACTGCACCTGGATGGCCGAGGGCACGGTGAGGTCCTCGGCGCGGGCCGCGTCGATCCAGGCGCGCTGGCGCTCGGGGGAGAGGTTCGAGATGCCGATGGCGCCCACCTTCCCGGCGCGCACCAGGGAGTCGAAGGTGCGGGCGAGCTCGGCGGGGGACTGCGTCTCGTCGTCGAAGTGGGCGTAGTAGAGGTTCACGCGGTCGGTGCCGAGGCGGGCGAGGGAGTCCTCGAGGGCGGCCTCGACGTTCTCCCGCGCGAGGCCCTTGCGGGAGGCGAGGGAGCCGACCTTCGTGGCGAGCACGACCTGGTCCCGGGTGCCGCGCGCGGCGAGCCAGCGGCCGATCACGGCCTCGGAGACGCCGCCGTCGTTGCCCGGGGCCCACGCGGAGTAGACGTCGGCCGTGTCGATCTGGCGACCTCCGGCGGCGAGGAAGGCGTCGAGCACGGCGAAGGACTGGTCCTCGTCGCTGGTCCAGCCGAAGGTGTTTCCGCCGAGGACGAGGGGGAGGTCGCCGATGAGGTCGTTGGTCATGTGCCACTCCTGCGATGTCGAGGGGTCAGTGCTGATGCGTCACCGCCGACGATAGGACCATGACCTGACATGCGTCCGAAGGGTGTTCACGGGCCGACACGAGGCTTCGGCGGGATACGAGGACCGCTCGACGGGCGCCTCGGGGTCAGCGGGCGAGGACCCGACCGGCCGCGCCGAGCACGGCGTCCCGCCATCCCGCGGATCCGTCGGCCATCGCGGCGCGCAGCATCGCCTCCGAGCCGAGCCTCCAGCCCTGGTCGACCAGGTGCCGCCGCGCGGCGTAGCGGGCCAGGGCGGGGCGGATGCGCTGCGCGCCGTCGAGCGCCGTGGCGAGGGCGGCGGCGTCCGAGAGCGCGGTGTTCGCTCCGTGCCCCAGGTTCGGCGCCATCGCGTGCGCGGCGTCGCCGATCAGCACCACGTCCTCGCGCACGGGCCGCACCGGCGGGACGGTGAACAGGCCGTGCACCGTCGTGCGCGCGGGCACAGCCGCCTCGAGGACGGCATCGATCGACGCCCGTGCGCCGCCCACGACGCTCCGCAGGTGCGCGAGGTCGCCCTCGCGATCGGGGGCCCGGTGCTCGGGCACGGACGCGAACCAGTTGGTGCCGCCCCCTGTGAGCGGCGTGATGCCGAACAGCCACCCGCCGCCCCAGGTCTCCGAGATCTCCGGCGGCGCCTGCGGGGTGATGCCGCGCAGGATCGTCATCCCGTGCCCGCGGACCCGGGCTCCCTCGCCCCAGCCGGAGAGCCGGGTCAGCGAGTGCAGTCCGTCGGCGCCCACGAGCACGTCGGCCCCGCGCCGCAGCGGACGCACGTCCTGGACGCGCATCCGTCGCCGTCGTACCTCGCTCGGCAGCGCCCTGCGCAGGCAGGCGAGCAGGTGCGGGCGCGGCACCAGCAGTGCATCGCCCGAGGGCAGGGTCGCGAGCACTCGGCCCTCGCGCCCCACCAGGCGTCCCTCCCGCGGGGCCGTCGCTCCCGCGCTCACGGCGTCGAGGACGCCGATCCGCGCGAGCACCCGCTGGGCCGGCGGGAACAGAGCGAGGGAGGTCCCCAGCGCCGGCTGCGCGAAGTCCTCGTCGATCAGCTCGACCTCGTGGCCGGCGGCCGCGAGGAGGGCCGCCGCCGCTGTCCCGGCGACGCCCGCGCCGAGGATCCGGATGCGCAGCACCCGCCGGAAGCGCTCGGGCCCCGCGGACGAGGACCCGCGGCGGGCATCACGCACCCGGGACCGGCCTCTCCTCGGGGCCGACGTACTCCGAGAGCGGGCGGATCAGGGCGTTCGCGGCCCGCTGCTCCATGATGTGCGCGGTCCACCCGGTGATCCGCGAGGCGATGAACAGCGGCGTGAACATCTCGGTGTCGAAGCCCATCAGGTGGTACGTCGGCCCGGCGGGGTAGTCGAGGTTGGGCTTGATGGACTTCGCCTCGTCCATCGACTGCTCGAGCCCGTCGTAGAGGCCGAGGATCTCCGGGCGGCCCACGTGGTCGATCATCGCGTCGAGCGCCTGCTTCATGGTGGGCACGCGCGAATCGCCGTTCTTGTAGACGCGGTGACCGAAGCCCATGACCTTCTTCTTCTGCGCGAGGGCGTCATCCATCCAGGCCTTCGCGCGGTCCTTCGCCGCGGACTCGGACTCCTCGGGGCGGATTCCGATCTCCTCGAAGGTGTGCATGACCGCCTCGTTGGCGCCGCCGTGCAGGGGACCCTTGAGAGCGCCGATCGCGCCCACGACCGCCGAATGCAGGTCGGACAGAGTCGAGGTGATCACGCGCGCGGTGAAGGTGGAGGCGTTGAAGGAGTGCTCGGCGTAGAGCACCATCGAGACGCGGAAGGCATCGACGACCTCGGGCGCCGCCTCCTCCCCGAAGGTCATCCACAGGAAGTTCTGGGAGTAGTCGAGGTCCTCGCGCGGGGAGATCGGCTCGGTGGGCCCTCCGGCGCGCCGTCGCCGCTGCTCGTAGGCGATGACGGCGGGAAGCTGCGCGAGCAGCTGCCGGGCCTTCTCGAGCTCCGCGGCGGGCGCGTCGTCCTGCGCGGTGGGATCCAGGCCGCCCAGCACCGAGACGGCGGTGCGCACGGAATCCATCGGGTGGCAGGTGGTGGGCAGGGAGTCCAGGGCCGCCTTCACCTCGGACGCGAGCGCGCGGTGGGAGCGCTCGTGGGCGCGGTCCTCCTCGAGCTCCGCCTCCGTGGGCAGCTCGCCGGTCCACAGCAGATGGGCGACGGCCTCGAAGGGCTGGGTCGCGGCGAGCTGCGGCACCGGATAACCGCGGTAGAGCAGGGAGTTGGTCTCGGGGTTGACCTTCGAGATCGCGGTGACGTCGGTGACGACGCCCGCGAGCCCGCGGTGGATCTCGGGGCCGGCCGACGGGTCCTGCGCGGGGTCGCTCTGGCTGCTCGGGCTCATGACTCGCTCCTCTGCTCGTCCGTGCTCATGGTTCCGCTGGTGCTGCTGCTGGTGCTGTGAGTGCTGTCTGCGGTGCCTGCGCTGTCCGCGGTGCCTGCGCTGTCTGCGGCGCCCGCGCTGTCGGTCCCGGCCCGGCCGGGGACCTCGAAGTCGAAGATGCCGGTGTCGAAGCTGCTGAAGGACTCGTAGTCCACGAGGTCGTAGAGCCGCGCACGGGTGAGCATCTCGTCGACGTGGGACGCCTGGGACCCTTCGACGCGGATGGTCTGCAGGACGCGCTCGATCGCGCCCATCGCGGTGCGCAGCAGCGTCACGGGGTAGATGACGAGCGCGACGCCGGTCTGCGCGAGCTGCTCCCGGGTGTACAGCGCGGACTTCCCGAACTCCGTCATGTTGGCCAGCACGGGCACGTCGACCGCCCGGCACACGGCCTCGAACTCGGAGAGGTCCGCCATCGCCTCGGGGAAGATCGCGTCGGCCCCCGCGTCCACGAGGGCGCGCATGCGCTCGATCGCGGCGTCGAGCCCGGCGCCGGCGCGCAGGTCCGTGCGTGCCATCACCAGGAAGTCCGGATCACGGCGGGCGTCGACCGCGGCGCGGATCCTCTGCACGGCGGTCGCGGTGTCCACGGTGGCCTTGCCGTCGAGGTGGCCGCAGCGCTTGGGGTTGACCTGGTCCTCGATGTGGCAGCCCGCCAGACCCGCGTCCTCGAGCTCCTGGATCGTGCGGGCCACGTTCATGGGCTCGCCGAAGCCGGTGTCCGCGTCGATGAGGCACGGCAGGTCGGTGGTGCGGGCGATCTGGGCGCCGCGGGCGGCGACCTCGGTGAGCGTGGTCAGGCCGATGTCCGGCAGCCCCAGCTCGTTCGCGAGCACCGCGCCGGAGATGTACACCCCCGGGAAGCCCTGCTCCTCGATGAGTCGGGTGGACAGCGGCGTGAAGGCGCCGGGGAACGGGGCGGCGGCGCCCGGGCGCAGCAGCGCGCGCAGGGCGCGGCGCTTGGCCGACGGGGTGGTCGTGGAGTTCAGCATCGAAGCTCGTCCTTCCAGGATCCGGGGTCAGAACAGGCCGGTGGGTGCTGCCGTGGGGTCGATGACGCCGTCGGCCGCACGCAGGGAGAGCCGGTGCAACTGCCCCGCCGGGAGCTCGGGGATGCCCTCGACGGCCTGCAGGAAGCGGTCGGCCTCGGCGTCCTCGACCACGCCCTCGGCGAGTGAGCGGAACTTCCGGACGTACTGCTCGCGCGCGAAGGGACGGGCGCCCTGCGGGTGTGCGTCGGCCACGGCGATCTCGTCCCGGATCACGGTGCCGTCGCGCAGGGTGATCTCGACGGCGCCGCCGAAGGCCTTCTCGGCGAGGTCCAGTGAGTGGTACCGGCGGGTCCATTCGGGATCCTCGGTCGTGGTGACCTTCCGCCACAGGGCGACCGTGTCGGGCCGACCGGCGCGCTCGGGGGCGTAGGAGTCGACGTGGTGCCACGCACCGTCCTGCAGGGCCACGGCGAAGATGAACGGGATCGAGTGGTCGAGCGTCTCGCGGGAGGCGCGCGGGTCGTACTTCTGCGGATCGTTCGCTCCCGAGCCGATCACGAAGTGGGTGTGGTGGGAGGTGCGGATGAGGATCGAGTCGACCTGCTCGGGGTCCGTGACCTCCGGATGCGTCTCGTGCAGTCGGCGCGCCAGGTCGATCCAGGCCTGCGCCTGGTACTCGGCCGAGTGCTCCTTGGTGAAGGTGTCGAGGATCGCGCGCTTGGGCTCGCCGGGGTCGGGGAGGGAGACGGTGTAGCGGGCATCGGGGCCGTCGAGCAGCCAGGCGATCACGCCGTCCTCGCCCTCGTAGATCGGGACGGGGGAGGTCTGCCCGCGCATGGCGCGATCCACGGCCTCCACGGCCATCTTCCCGGCGAAGGCGGGGGCGTGCGCCTTCCACGTCGAGATCTCGCCCTTGCGCGACTGGCGCGTGGCGGTGGTGGTGTGCAGGGCCTGGCCGATGGCCTGGAAGATCGTCTCCGCGTCGAGGCCCAGGAGTGTGCCGATCCCGGCCGCGGCCGACGGCCCCAGGTGCGCCACGTGGTCGATCTTGTGGGCGTGCAGGCTGATGGCGCGGGCGAGGTCGACCTGCAGCTCGTAGCCGGTGGCGATGCCGCGGATCAGGTCCGCGCCGGTGGCGCCCGTGTGCTCGGCGACCGCGAGGACCGGCGGGATGTTGTCACCGGGATGGGAGTACTCGGCGGCCAGGAAGGTGTCGTGGAAGTCGAGCTCGCGCACTGCGACGCCGTTGGCCCAGGCCGCCCACTCCGGGGAGGTGCGCTCATCGGTGCCGAACACGCCGGCGCCGGATCCTCCGCGGGAGACCGGGTGGCTGAGGGCCTGCGCACGGGCCGAGACCACGGGGGAGCGGCGCAGAGAGGCGAGGGCGACCGCGGCGTTGTCGATGACCCGGTTGATGATCATCTCCGTGACCTCGGGGCCGACGGCCACGGGGTCGACGGCGACCTGCGCCATCTGCCAGGCCAGCTGCTCCTCGCGCGGCAGGTTCTCCTCGGAGCGGTGGACGCGGACGTCGATGTCGTGCATGGGGTCCTCTCGGATCGTCGCAGGGCGTCTCCGTGTATACCGCATCCGTGCGGGAGCGCGCCGGGAGGGCCACGGTCTTCCTCGCGCTCCTCCGCGCGAAAGGATCAGGTCGGGTTCACGAGTGCGCGGTGCTGCTGTCCGTGACGCTGCCGTTCACGAGGGGGCGACGATCGTGTGCATGACGCAGTTCTTCAGTCCCTTGGGCCGGTCGTAGACGAAGCCGAGCCGTTCGTAGAGACGGCGGGTGCCGTTGTAGAGGAACGAGGAGGACATCTTCTTCGTCTGCTGCGTGAGGTCGTGCGGATAGCTCTCGACGCGTCCTCCGCCGGCCTGCGCGATCAGGTCGAGAGCGCCGGAGATCGCCTGCTCGGTCAGCCCGTGGCGCCGGTGCCGACGGTCGACGAAGACTCACGTGATCCGGAAGTCCGGGACCACCTCCTGCGTGGCCTCGTACTCCTTGCGGTGATGGATGTTCGGCAGCTCCTCTGCGGTCCCGAACTCGGCCCACGCGATGGCCTCCTCGCCGTCCATCACCAGGGCGGCGCGCGCGACGCCCTTCTCGACGAGGTCCCGCTTGATCGCCCGACCGTCCTCGAGGCTCAGGTCGCATGCGGAGCACCCCTTGTGGAAGTGCGTGCACCAGCAGCCGCCGAAGATGCCGTGGTGCCGGTCCACGAGGTCCTCGAACGCGGACCACGTCCCGGGCGTCAGCGGCCGGACGTCATAGGTGGGCTCGGGATCCATCGTCGCCTCACTCCTTCGACCGGGCGGGAACATCCGCGGGTTCCGCGACGGTTGCTGCGATCTGCTGCCCCGTCACCATGCCCACCATGTCCAAGCCGGGGAGAGTACGCCGGAGACGAAGGCGGCGCGCCGGGCGGAGAAATATCCGGTGTGCGGGGCTCAGTCCGCGGCGGGCTGCTCGATCAGATCGAGATCGCGCACGCAGAACCCGTGATGCTCGAAGGTCTCGCGCAGCACGGTGCCCAGGCACTGCCGCACCGAGCGACCCCGGGCATAGGGCGGCCACAGGTCGTTGTCGGGGATCGGTGCAGGCTGTCCGAGCTGCTCCGCGCCGACCTCGCCCAGCCAGTCCTCGAGCTCATCGGTCTGCTCGGCCCTGATCGCGAGCACGTCCTCGAGCGTGGGATCCGCCGCGGGGTCGAGACCCTGTTCCTCCGCGACGATCCCGTCGATCCCCAGCCCCAGCGGGGTGAAGGGGGCGTCGGATCCGAGGCAGCAGCGACGGAACCATGAGTCGTGCACGAACACCAGGTGGCGCAGGGTCTGCAGGGCCGACCACTCGTCGTGGACGCTGCGGCGCTCGAGGCCGGGCGAGCGTTGCAGGCGCTGTGCCGTCGCCTCCCACTGCTCGTGCAGCTCGCGCGCCGCGCGGCGCAGATCGTGCACATCATCGGAGCGGAGCAGTCGACGCACCGGATGCCGGCGGTCGAGCGCGGCATCGACGTATTCCATGACCTCGACTCCGTTCACGACCAGGTTCGTCACCCGGCCCTCGATGACGGCGTCCTCCAGGAGCACGCCCACGAGCCGCGCGCCGGTCAGGTCGCATTCGCGGAACTCGGCGCCGCGCAGGTCCTCATCCATGAATCGCCTCATGCCCGGCACAGTAGGCCCGGCCCCCGACGATCGGGGCGTGCCGACCCTCCCCTCAGGACCCTTGCCGTCCGTCAGCACTGCCGCCGTCTCTCAGGACTGCTGCTGGATGATCCCGATCTTCTGCCAGACCTTGCGGGCCATGTCCGAGGTGAGGGCCTCGATGCCCTGGACCGCGTCCAGCACGTCCCCGTCCGTCGTGTCCTCGGCGAACAGCGCGGCGCTCTTGCCCACCAGCGACAGCATCTCGGTGGAGAAGTCGAGATATCGGGTGAGGTCAGCCCGGTCCAGATCCATGCCGCCCTCCTCCCGGGTGGCGCGTTCGAGGCGCTCGGGGACCTTGGTGAGCTGGTGCATGTCGATCACGTGCGCGAGGGAGCGCAGGCGGTGCAGGATCCTCAGCACGCGTGCCCGCTCCATCCGCTCGGGCAGCGAGAAGAGGAAGAACACGGCGATGCCGCCGAACACCAGGTCGTTGATGATCGTCTCGATCAGCGGCAGCAGGTCGAGCGGTCCGACGGCACCGGGGGAGGAGACGACCTGGGCGATCGCCAGCGCCACCGCGCCGCCCAGGGAGATCGCGATCAGCAGCATGCCCAGGCGCGAGAGGACGCGAGCCGCGCGCACGCGGCGCCTGCTGATCCCGGATCCCGCGTTGATCTCGTCCACGATCCCCACCACTTCGCCGCACACCTCCCAGAGCGTGCGATCGGGGAACCGGGAGCTGATGCGCTGCTGCAGCGACTGCGCCGAGCGCCGTACCGCGGCGCCCTCCAGGCGTTGGAAGCGGCTGGTGTCCGGCGGCGCGTCGGTGTGGTCGTCGGGGCGCGGGATCGGAGTGGGAAGCCGGGGCATCCCGCGAGGGTATGGCACGGATCTGGTCGTGAGCGGGTCCGACGGCGTTGCGCCGTACGGCGCTCTCCCCGGTCGCCACGATGACCCTTCAGAGCTCGAGTCGTCACCGCCACGGCGCACATCGGTCCGACGGCACTTCCATTGCAGGTTCTCGCGCGGTCCATCGAGCGGGGGATGCCCATGACCAGCAGTTCGACACCGCCGTGGTGCTGACGGAATCTCCCTGCTCGTCCCGATCCTCGCGTGTCGCGGCTTCTCTCGACTGTGGCCTTGAGTATCCATGGCGGCGTTCTGACCGTGCCAGTGGGGGGTCTCGGCTGCGCGCGTGATGCGCGTGATGCGAACGACGCGTGTGGTGGCTGGAGTTCCCAGATGAGGGCGGTCAGCTGGGGTGGAGGTTCGGAGTGCCCGACGAGCGTTGGTCGTCTATTCCTCATGTCCTTGGCATCGGCGCGACCATCAGATGTCGAGACCTGCGAAGAACGCGCAGATGTCCCCGGTGAACGTGCGGGGTGCTTCCGCTGGTGCGAAATGTCCGCCGTGAGGAACGTCCTGCCAGTGCGCGACGTTGTAGAGCCGCTCGACGTGGTGCCGGGGCGGGATGCCGCCGGGGTCGGCGAAGAGCGGGATGCCCGTGGGGACCTCGATCCTGGCTCCGTCCAGCGATGGGGGATGGAGGCGATTGTCGGCGTAGTCCCGCATGGAAGGGCCGATGCAGCCTGTCGTCCAGTAGAGCGTGAGCACGTCGAGCAGGACCTCACGCAGCGGGGAGGCGCTCAGGCGGGCAGGGTCTTCGACCCAGCCGTGCCACTTCTCACCGATCCATCCGGCCAGTCCGGCAGGGGAATCCGTCAGAGCGTAGGCGAGACTCTGTGGCCGGGTGGATTGGATGGCCTTGTAGCCGCCGTCGATCGTCCAGTGCGCCTGGTCGGCCTGCCGCCACTCCCGTTCCTCAGTGGACAGTGAGTCGTGGTCGGCGACCTCGGGGAGGAGTTCGAGAGTCGACAGATGCAAACCGATCACCCGGTCTGGCTGTTGGATCGCCATCATGGTGGCCACGCCTGACCCGAAGTCTCCACCGCCGACGCCGTACCGGTCGTAGCCGAGCTCGGCCATCACGACGTGCCACAGACGGGCGGTCTCGGCGTAGGTCATGGCTCGGTCGGGTCGGGTTGACCAGCCGTAGCCCGGAAGCGATGCGAGCACGACGTCGAATGCCGGTCCAGTCACCCCGTGAGCTGCGGGGTCGGTGAGCATGTCGAGGGCGGGCAGGTACTCCACGAACGCGCTGGGCCATCCATGAGTGAGCAGCAGGGGGATTCCATCGCGCCGCCTCTTGCTCGAGGTTCCGCGAACGACGTGTATTGAGACGTCCTCGATCTGTACCAACTCGTGCTCGCGATCGGACCAGTCGTCGACCGGTCCGGTCCCGTCGATGCGGGCGATCCAGTCCGAGCACAGGGACTGCAGCCACAGAAGGTCGGTGCCGTGGACCCATGCGGGCGCAGCGGCTGCGGGTGGCCATCGGGTCGCGCGCAGACGGGCGGCGAGGTCGGCGAGCAGTGCGGGATCGGCATGCGCGTCGAATGGCAGAGGGGACCGGGACATGTCGGATCATGGCTCCCTGGCGCAGAGAAGAAAGCACCGTCCGCCAACCGTATGCCCGGCGCCCACCGGGGCTGGGCGAGGTCCCGGTTGACCATCGGGTGTCGGCACGACTCCAGAGCGAGCAGCTCCGGCCGTGACCGTCGGGAGAGTGGACGCCGAGGTTCTCGGGGCCCATCGTCCGGCAACCACAGCCGACGCAGCCCCACCGATCTCTCGTCGGCCGGTGGCGGCCTTGCAGTCGAGAGTCACAGCACACGCTGGAGATGCCTGTGGTCCCGCTCGCGCCGAGGGCCTCCTTCGACTTCGCCTGGTAGGCGGATGCGAATCGATACGCGGCACGGACGGGCGGATGCGGCTGCTGCCGACCCCTCGTGAACCCGCATCCGTGAACTGGGCCACTTCCTGCCCACCGGGGAATGAACGGCAGGCTCCTGTAGTTGAGTCCAGTGTGCTCAAGGTTGATGAGGCGGGGTTTGACAGCCCTGCGGAGCGGATCTCTACTTGAGTGCGTACGACTCAGCGCTTCCCGTCGGCATCGCCGGCGGTGCACGAACCCGTTGCGACCGTGCGTCGCAGAAAGGCAGGACCCCATGTCCCGTGTCGTCGGAATCGACCTCGGAACCACCAACTCCTGCGTCGCGGTCATCGAGGGCGGACAGCCCACCGTGATCGCGAACGCGGAGGGCATGCGCACCACCCCGTCCGTCGTGGCCTTCTCCAAGCAGGGAGAGGTCCTCGTGGGCGAGGTCGCCAAGCGCCAGGCGGTCACCAACGTGGACCGCACCATCTCTTCGGTCAAGCGCCACATGGGCACCGACTGGAGCACGGACATCGATGACAAGAAGTACACCGCGCAGGAGATCTCGGCCCGCATCCTGGGCAAGCTCAAGCGCGATGCGGAGGCATACCTCGGCGAGCCCGTCACGGACGCCGTCGTCACCGTCCCCGCGTACTTCAACGACTCCGAGCGCCAGGCGACCAAGGACGCCGGCCAGATCGCGGGACTGAACGTCCTGCGCATCATCAACGAGCCCACCGCGGCCGCTCTCGCCTACGGGCTGGAGAAGGGCAAGGACGACGAGGAGATCCTCGTCTTCGACCTCGGCGGCGGCACCTTCGACGTCTCCCTGCTGCAGGTCAGCAAGGACGAGGACGGCTCGGCCATCCAGGTCGAGGCCACCGCGGGCGACAACCGCCTGGGCGGCGACGACTGGGACCAGAAGATCGTCGACTGGCTGATCCAGCAGGTGAAGTCCAAGGACGGCGTGGACCTGAGCAAGGACCGCATCGCCCTGCAGCGCCTCAAGGAGGCCGCGGAGCAGGCGAAGAAGGAGCTCTCCTCCTCGACGTCGACGAACATCTCGCTGCAGTACCTCTCGATGACCGAGAACGGCCCGCTGCACCTGGACGAGAAGCTGACCCGCTCGCACTTCGAGGAGATGACGCAGGACCTCCTCGAGCGCACGAAGGCCCCCTTCCACCAGGTCATCAAGGACGCCGGGATCTCCGTCTCCGACATCGACCACGTGGTCCTCGTCGGCGGCTCGACCCGTATGCCGGCCGTCTCGGAGCTCGTGAAGTCCCTGACCGGCAAGGAGCCGAACAAGGGCGTGAACCCCGATGAGGTCGTCGCCGTGGGCGCCGCCCTGCAGGCCGCCGTCCTCACCGGCGACCGCAAGGACGTCCTGCTCATGGACGTCACCCCCCTGAGCCTCGGCATCGAGACCAAGGGCGGGCGCATGACCAAGCTCATCGAGCGCAACGCGGCCATCCCGACCAAGGCATCGGAGATCTTCTCCACCGCCGAGGACAACCAGCCGTCGGTCGCCATCCAGGTCTTCCAGGGCGAGCGCCAGTTCACCCGGGACAACAAGCTCCTGGGCACCTTCGAGCTGACCGGCATCGCGCCGGCCCCGCGCGGCATCCCGCAGATCGAGGTCACCTTCGACATCGACTCCAACGGCATCGTGCACGTCAGCGCCAAGGACCGCGGCACCGGCAACGAGCAGTCCATCCAGATCACCGGCGGGTCCGCCCTCTCCGAGGACGACATCGATCGCATGGTCAAGGACGCCGAGGCCCACGCCGCCGAGGACGAGGAGCGCCGGAAGAACTCCGACGCCCGCAACACCCTCGAGCAGCTCGTCTACCAGGGCGAGAAGCTGCTGAAGGACAACGAGGACAAGATCGCCGAGTCAGACCGCACCAAGGCCGAGGACGCCATCAAGGAGGGCAAGGACCTGCTCGCGAACGAGGACGCCTCCACGAGCGACCTCGAGGCCAAGCGGGATGCTCTCAACGAGGCCCTGCAGGCCGTCGGCACGGCGATCTACTCGCAGCAGGGCGAGGACGGCGCCGCGGGCGCCGAGGGCGCCCCGAACGCGGACGCGGGCGCGTCGTCGGATGACGACGACGTGGTCGACGCCGAGATCGTGGACGACGAGGACGAGGAGAAGAAGTGATGACCGAGAACCAGCAGACGCCCGATCCCCAGGACCCGCGCGGTCCCGAGGGTGACGCGGCAGAGGCCGGGTTCTCCTTCACCGACAAGCGCAGGGTGGACCCGGCGGACGGCAGCGTCCGCCCGTCGGGCCCGACGGCCGACGATCAGGGGGGCGACCCCCTGGACGCCGAGGCGGCGGAGCTCTACGAGCAGGCGCAGCAGGAGGGCGATCCCGCGGGGGAGGCCTCCGGCGAGAGCGCCCGGATCGCGGAGCTCGAGTCGCAGGTGGCGGACCTGTCCGAGGAGCTCAAGCGCTCCCAGGCCGAGTACGTCAACTCCCGGCGACGGATCGAGGCGACGGCGGCGGCCGACAAGCAGGCCGCATCCTCCCGCGTCCTGGCCAGCCTGATCAGCGTCCTGGACGACATCGAGCTGGGCCGCCAGCATGGTGACATCGCCGAGGGCACCCCGTTCCACTCGATCGCCGCGAAGCTCGAGGACACCCTGCGCGCGCAGGGCCTCGAGCGGTACGGCGAGGCGGGCGACGAGTTCGATCCGAGCCTGCACGAGGCCCTCATGCACGAGGAGTCCCCGGAGGCGGACACCACCCGGATCAAGCTCGTCATGCAGCCCGGGTACCGGGCGGGCGACCGCGTGCTGCGCCCCGCCCGCGTGGGCACCGTGGGCCCGCAGTGATTCCCACGCGATGATCGGAGGCGCTCCTGCCGTTTCGACGGGAGCCGCCCCGATCGCACGCCGACCCCGTCGGCGCGGCGGGCCGGTGCGGATCAGTTCCGCACCGGCCCGCCTGCCATGAGGGACCATCGGCACCACAGACGTCCGCGGCCCGCAGCCGGGCCGTGCACCATGGACTCAGCGGCACCCCTCGCCGCACCGAGACCACCACAGATCCACAGCAGACCGACGCTCCCCGAAAGGAGGCGCACGAATGTCCCAGCAGGACTGGCTCGAGAAGGACTTCTACGCGGTCCTCGGCGTCTCGAAGGACGCGAGCGCGCAGGAGATCAAGAAGGCATACCGCAAGAAGGCGCGGGACCTCCATCCCGACCGCCACCCCGACGATCCCTCCGCCGAGGACCGATTCAAGGAGGTCGGCGAGGCCTACTCCGTCCTCAGCGACGACGAGCAGCGCGAGCAGTACGACGCGATCCGCGCCATGGGCGCGGGCGGCGCGCGCTTCGCACCCGGATCCGGCGGCGGAGGCGGCGGCGGGTTCGAGGACATGTTCGGCTCGATGTTCGGAGGCGGCGGAGGCCGCACCGCCTACAGCACGGGCGGGCAGAACATCGACATGGACGACCTGCTGCGCATGTTCGGCGGCGGCGGAGGCGCAAGCTTCGGCGGCGCGCCCGGCGGCGGTGGCGCGGGCTTCGGCCGCGGCGGCTACGGCACGCAGACGAAGGGCGAGGACCTGCGCGCCCACCTCACGCTCAGCTTCCGCGACGCGGCGCTGGGCACCGAGGCCAAGCTCGACGTGGGCGGCCGCAGCGTCACCACCCGCATCCCCGCCGGCGTGCACGACGGGCAGAAGATCCGTCTGCGCGGCAAGGGGCAGCCCGGTCAGAACGGCGGCCCCGCCGGCGACCTGATCCTCACCCTCGACGTCGGTTCCGATCCCGTGTGGTCCGCCGACGGCGCGGACCTGCACATCACCGTGCCCGTCCGCTTCGACGAGGCGGCGCTCGGCACCACGATCGAGGTCCCTCTGTTCGAGGGCGGCCATGTGAGGATGAAGGTCCCCGCGGGCACGCCGTCGGGCCGCACTCTGCGCGCCAAGGGCAAGGGACTGAAGACGTCCAAGCGCACGGGAGACCTGCGTGTGAAGATCGAGGTGGCCGTCCCCGAGCACCTCGATGAGTCGGCGCGCGAGGCCGTCGAGGCCCTGCGCGACGCCCTCGGGGACGAGAACCCGCGCGCCGGGCTCGCCGAGGCCGCCCGCCGCTGACGGCCGCGGCGGATCCGGCCCGGACGCCGAGCGCGACGGGTCGGCCGTCCCCGGCCGACCGCGACGGGCCGGCCGCACGACCCGGTGCACGACCAGAGCTCGACCGCAGGACGAGAGGAGGCGAGGGCGATGCCCCCGTTCCAGCAGATCGACGAGCGGGCACCCGTGTTCGTCATCTCCGTCGCGGCTGAGCTCGCGGGCATGCACCCGCAGACCCTGCGCCAGTACGACAGGCTCGGTCTGGTCTCCCCGCAGCGCACCTCGGGCCGCGGCCGCCGCTACAGCGCGCGCGACGTCGCACAGCTCCGCGAGGTCCAGCGCCTCTCCCAGGAGGAGGGCATCAACCTCGCGGGCATCAAGCGGATCCTCGAGCTGCAGGACGAGGTGACGCAGCTGCAGTCCCAGCTCGGCTCCGTGCGCGAGGCGATCGCCGCGATGGGCGGACGCGCCTCCGGCGCCCGCAGCAGTGGCGGGGGCGAGAACTCCGGGCGTGTCTTCGCAGCCGACAGCGCGGGGCGCGTGAGCACCCTGCGCCGCGGCCAGCGTCCTGCCCGGCCCGACAGCGGGGCCGTCGTGCTCTGGAGGCCCGGCGGAGGGCGCTGAGCCGCCCGCGCCGGACCCGTCGGCCCGTCGGCCGGGCCCGTCGGCGCGTCGGCCGGGCCCGGCCCGTCGCCCGGAGTGGGCCCGTCGACCGCTCTCAGCGGGGACGACGCGGGCCGACGCCCTCCCGCTCGTAGATGCCCTGCAGCTGGGCGGCGACCTCCTGCATGTCCACCGCCTCGGCGGCGGCGCGGCCCGCCGCGGAGAGGTCCGCGAGCTCCCCGTCGAGCAGCAGTCGCAGACGCTCCGCGATCTTCTGCGCACCGCTGCGCCGGGCGCGCAGCGCCTGGTCCGAGCCGCCGCTCACGGCGCTCGAGGCGGGCACGGGCACCTTGTGGACGACCTCGCCGTCCGGCAGCCAGTCCTCGTAGATCGGGATGTCCGAGAGCAGCACGGGGGCGCGGCAGGCGAGGGCCTCCAGCAGCACGATCCCCTCGGTCTCCTCCTTGGTGAGGAAGCAGAAGGCGTCGCACCCGGCGTAGGCCTCGCGCAGCACGTCCGGGGTGACGTACCCCGGGAAGCGGGCGTTGGACGGGGCGGAGGCGACCGCGGCCGCGACGTCCTTCGTGATCAGACGCGGGTCGGTGCGGCCGTACCAGACGAAGGTGACCTCGGGCATCGACCGGGCGAGCTCCACCCATTCGAGGATCCCCTTGCGGACCATCTGGATGCCCACGCTCATCACCACCGGCGCCTCGGGCGCCAGCCCCAGACGGTCGCGCAGCGCCCCGCGGTCCCCGTCGCGGCGCGCGAAGAAGCCGGTGTCGACCCCGTTCGAGAGCACATGGATGCGCCGGGAGATCTTGTAGCGGGGCCGGGAGATCAGGGTGCGCGCGTACTGCGTGGGCGTGACGACCGCGTCCCCACGGCGGTAGATCCACGCGATCCAGCGCCGGAACCAGGGGGCGATCCGGTTCGCGCCCGTGAACGAGTCCCGGAAATCCTCCTCGGTCGAGTGCGCCCACATCATCACCGGTCGCCCGCGCAGGTGCGAGAGCGCAGCCAGCAGCGGCGTGTCCGGGAAGGGAGTGTTCAGGTGCGCGACGTCGTAGTCCGCGAAGGGCGAGGTGACGACCTCGTGCCCCAGGGCCTCGACCGCGCGACGCTGATGGCGGATGGCCTCGCCGATCCCGGACTGACCCGCGAGGGCCGCGAGACCCTTGGGGATCAGCACGCGCAGACGTGCGGGTGTCGTCTCGTCGCCGCTCACCAGGGCACCACCTTCATCAGCAGGGCGCTCACGCCCAGTCCGTACGCGATCAGCGCCCATGGCTTGCACGCGAGGATGATCAGCGCGAACGTGCGCCAGCGCATGCGGGTCGTGCCCGCGAGGTAGCACAGCAGGTCATCCGGCGCGACGGGCAGGGCGATCGCGGCCGCGAAGAGGGTCGTGAAGCGGGGCCTGCGGGTCCACCCCAGGTACTTCTCGACCGTGCTCTCGCTGAACGCGCGTTCGATGAGCCCGAGTCCCACGTGGCGGGCGATCGCGAAGTTCGCGAAGGAGCCCGCGCACACGGCGAGATAGCTCAGCAGCGTGCCCTCGACAGGCCCGAACAGCACGGGCGCCGCGAGCACGAGGATCCCGCCGGGGATGATCGGGAAGACGACGCTCGCCCCGCTCAGCAGCACCAGGACCACGGGTCCGAACGCGCCGAGGGAGTCGATGAAGGACTGCAGGTGCTCCTGGGAGTCCAGGACGCCGGCGCGCAGGCCCCAGATCACGGCGCCCGCGCAGGCGAGCAGTCCCAGCAGGGGCGCGAGGCGCACCGCCATCCGCAGCGGATCGCGGCGGGAGGCGGCGGGCGCGTCACCGGAGGCGGTGACCGGGGCGGTCCCGGCGGGCGGAGCCGAAGAGCTCGATGAGTCGGTGCGGGCCGACGGGCCGGCGGACGGGCCGGCCGCGGGGCGGGCGAGGACGGAAGGGCGTCGGACGACGGCAGGGCGCGCGGGGCGGGCGGAGCGCGCGGTGCGCCCCGGGATCGTGGTGCTCATGGTCGCCTCAGGCGTTCAGGAGGCGCGAGGGGGCGCCGTGCGGACCGCCCTGGGCGGCCGGTGCTGGGACCGCGGCGGCCGGGACTCCCGCGGGCGCCCCTGCGAGATGCGCGCCGAAGCCGGGCGCGAGGCCGGTGGCCGACGGCGACGCCGCCGAGACCGCCGACGGGGCCGCCCCACGGCTGCGCTCGACGTGCATCGTGCGGTAGACCTCGAGGACCCTCGCGCCGAAGGCCTCCGCGCCGCAGGTGCGGCGCGCATGCTGGAGGGCGCGGTGCGACATCCTCTCGATGCCGATCTCGTCGTCCAGCAGCGAGGTGAGACGGGCGCAGAACTCCGCGGAGTCCTCCACGGCATAGCCGGTCTCGCCGTCCACGAGCACGCCGGCGACCGAGTCGTCGCGGCGGCACAGCAGCGGGAGCCCGCAGGCGAGGGCCTCGATGTAGGTGAGGCCCTGGGTCTCCGAGCGGGACGCGGAGACGAACAGGTCGGCCATCCGGTACCAGCGCGGGACCTCGTGCGGGTCGATCGCGCCGGCGAAGCGCACGGACCTCTCCATGCCGAGGTCGGCGACCAGGTGCTCGAGGTGCTCGCGGTAGGGGCCGTCGCCCACGAGCACGAGGACCGCGTCCTCGCGCTCGGCGGCGGCCACGTCGCGGATGACCTGGTCGAGGTTCTTCTCCTTGGCCAGGCGCGAGACGCTCAGGAGCACCTTCTGGCGGGCGCCGATCCCCAGGGAGGCGCGCAGGGCGGCGGAGTCGGCCGCCTCGGCCGAGGACTGCGCGGGGCGGAAGCGCCCCAGGTCCAGACCCGTCGGGATCACGTGCACGGGGCGGCTCACCCGGTAGCCCTCGAGGAGGTGCGCGACCTTCTCGGTGGGGGCGATGACCGCGTCGGTGCGCTCCAGCAGCCGGCGGGAGAACTCCGCGACGGCCTTGCGGCCCATGGTGCGGCTGGGGGAGTAGTAGTGCGTGTAGTCCTCGTAGATCGTGTGGTACGTGTGCACGAGGGGGACGTCGAGGTCACGGGCGATGCGGCGGGCCCACACATGGGTGGTGAACTCGCAGTTCGAGTGGACCACGTCCGGGTGCCAGCGCTTGATCGCGCCGAGGATGCGCCGCTGGTGGATGGTGCCGATGCGGGCGCTCGCGTAGAACAGCGAGGCCGAGACCGAGCCGAGGCGGTAGACCTTGCCCTCGCACGAGGAGCGCAGGCCGGGTGCGAGGGTCAGCACCCGCACGTCGCAGCCCAGGGCTTCGAGCTGCCTACGCAGCGTGGTCACCGAGGCGACGACCCCGTTGACCGCGGGTTCCCACCAGTCGGTGGTCAGCAGCACCTTCAGCGGGCGCTCGGATCGCGCGGCGTGCCGCGCGGACGAGGACCTCTCGAGCAGTGTCATGGTGCCATCCTCCGCCGGAGACGGGGCCGACCCATCAGTCGGAGGTCCACTCCGCGTCCACCCCAGGGATGATCCTGCGACGGAGGCGGACCCGGACACTCGGCCCTGGCCTCCCCCTTCGCACGAACGTGAGCGCTGCATGGTCCCGACCATAGCGTCCCGGAGCCGCGAGTCGAGGGTGCGGCGGGGGACACGCCGGGGAAGGCCTGATGACGGGGAGCGGGTCGGGGCGGCGGAGGGGTGTCGAGGAGTCATGCTCCGAGTCTGCGCACCCGCGGCGCCCCTTCCCATCCCGCCACCTGGTGGGGCCCATGTCGGGCTTTCCCCACCTCCGGCGCCTGCTCGGCGCGCACTCGGTGGCCGGCTCAGGCGGTGATCACTCGCTGACCTGGTAGGTGGCGGTGAGGTCGGCGCTCGCGAGCTGCTGGGTGAAGATCGCGAAGCGCGCGCCCACATGGGGGTCCGACGGATCGGCGCCCAGGGTCTCCACGGGCAGCGCGTGCACGGAGAACACGTAGCGGTGCGGAGGACCGGCGGGCGGGTTGGGGCCGTCGTAGCCGATGCGCCCGAAGTCGTTGGCCGCCTGCTTCAGATCGGTGCTCTCGCGGGGCACACCGAGGTCCAGCGAGGTGGCCGAGGCGGGGATGTCCCAGGCGATCCAGTGCCAGAAGCCCGAGCCCGTCGGCGCGTCGGGGTCGTAGCAGGTGACGGCGAAGCTCCGGGTGCCCTCGGGCGCGCCGGTCCAGGTGAGGTCCGGGGAGGTCGAGGTGCCGCCGAGCTCGGGGGCGAGCTGCGCGGCGGCGACCACGGAGTCGTCGGGAGTGGCCTGCGAGGTGACGGAGAACGTGGTGTCGGTCATGCTCCCAGGCTACGGGACGCTCGCCCGGTGACGACAGGATCCCCGGCGGTCGCAGTGATCGACCGGCGCTCGTCGGCGCGTCCCTCCTGTGCCGTTCCCGGGGCTCGTCGGCCCCGGATCAGAATCCGCTGGAGGAGGGGCGCGGGTAGTGCGTGAGGAACTTCTTGACCTGGTTGGCCATCGCGGCGGCGATGTAGGCGCGGCGGCGCGCGCCCTCGGTGGCGTAGGCCAGCGGGTGCACCGTGCGGTGGCGGGCGATGCGGCGCACGCGGGCCCGCAGCCCGGGCTCGGTCACGTAGCGCATGAGCAGGGGGCGGGGGACGATCGAGTAGAGGATCTCGTCGTCCGGGACGATCCGCTCGATCCGCGCGTGGTCGACGACGTCGCGGACGACCGCGCGCGCCACGTTCGCCCCGGCCGCGGTCATGTAGTAGTTGTTCCGCCCGATGCGCGGGTTGACCTCGAAGAACTTCGCGACACCCGTGCGCGGGTCGACCTTCACGTCGAAGTTCGCGTAGCCGCGGTAGCCGGTGTGCTCGAGGAACGCGACGGCCTGCACGGCGATCTCGCCCGGGTCGGCCGTGAACATCGCCGCCGGGTTCCCGAGGGCGCCGGGGGTGTGCTCCTCGAGCAGCACGTGCGCGCCGCCGAGCAGGGTCACCCGGCCCGCCTGGTCGACGTAGGCGGTGATCGAGCGCATGGCGGTGTCGTCGCCCGGGACCATCTCCTGGACCACGAAGCGGTCGGCGAAGCCCGCCTCGTCGAGCTGGTGCACGAGGTCCGTGAGCTCGGCTGGCTCGGTGAGGTGGTAGACCTTCTTCTTCCCCGCGAACTCCACATGCGTGTAGGCGGAGGAGCGGGCGGGCTTGGCGACCACGGGGAAGGCGAACGGGAGCTCCGGGATCTCCGTCGGCCCCTCACCGGTGAAGTCCACGACCACGGTCTCCGGCGTGCTCACGCCGAGCGTCGTGCAGATCTCGGAGAAGGTCGCCTTGTCGGAGACGTCGCGGAGGGTCTCCTCGTCCAGCACCGGCAGCACGAAGAACTCCTCGAGCTCCTCGCGGTGGGCGCTGAGCAGTGCGATCAGCCAGTCGGCGTTCGCGAGCACGATCGCCGGGACGCCCGGGCGCTGCGCGGCGCGCTCCCGGCCGTGGCGCAGCAGGGCGGCGGCGAGGTCATCCTCGGTGGCGCTCGCGCCAAGCTCCTCGGCTACCAGGATCCGCGAGTCCGCGATCGGCCCCGAGACGCTGCGCGTGATGACGTGCGAGATCGTTCCGTACTGCTCGTGGAAGGCGCGGGCCAGGGCGTACACGCCGATGTCACCGCCCAGCATCACCAGGTCGAAGTCGTCGCGAGGCTCGACGGGGCCGCGGGAGCGCGAGGAGGCGGGCGACATGGGTGATCTCCTTCGGACGGGCAGCGGGACGGCCGACGGGCCGAACGGGTGACGGGGTGGAGGGCCGACGGGCCGACGGGATCGGGCCCGTCAGAACCCGGTGTCGGTCGGGCGCGGGTACACGCGCAGGTACTTGCGCACGAAGTTGAGGCCGGAGGTGCGCGCGTACGCCTTCATCCAGGCCCCTTCCGGACGGTACAGGAAGGGATTCGCGAGCGCGGTGCGGGCGACGTCCTTCACGCGCGCCCGCAGATGCGCATCGCGCACGTAGCGCAGCACGAGCCGCACCGGCAGGATCGTGTAGAGCACCGGACGGGTCACCACGACCTGGTCGATGTCCTCCCCGTGCACGAGGTCCTCGACGATGTGCCGGGCGACGGACTCGCCGGCGGCGGTCACGTAGTAGTTGTTGCGCCCGATCCGCGGGTTGATCTCGAAGAAGCACTGCTCTCCGGTGCGCGGATCGACCTTCACGTCGAAGTTCGCGAAGCCGACGTAGTCCACCGCGTCCAGGAAGCGCGAGGCGGCCTCGACGAGCTGCGGGTGGGCGCCCGTGATCATCGCGGCCGGACGGCCCAGGGCCTCCGGCGTGTGCTCGCCCAGCAGCACCTGTGCGGCGCACAGCAGGGTGACGCGTCCGCGGCTCGAGCGGTAGGCGGTGATCGATCGCTGCGCGGTGTCGTCGCCCGGGACCAGGTCCTGGAACAGGAAGCGGCCCGTGAAGCCCGCGTCGCGCAGGCTGCGCACCAGGCGCAGACGCTGCTCCTCGCTCTCGAGGAAGAACACCTTGCGCTTGCCGGGGAAGGACACCCGGCCGTACTCGGCGGTGTTCGCGGCCTTGCCCACGCAGGGATAGGCCCAGGGCAGCGGGTCCTCCCCGTCCCAGTCCGCGTCGCGGGCCCGTGCGAAGTCCACGACCTTCGTGGGCGGGGTCGCGATGCCCAGACCCTCGCAGATCTCCTGGAACTCGGCCTTGTCGGCGAGGCGCTCGAGCTGCGCGGCGTCGACCTGGGAGAGCAGGTAGTGCTCCTCGAGATCGGCCCGGTGGGCGTCGATGAAGGCGACCAGCGAGTCGGCGTTGCACAGCAGCAGTGCGGGACGACCCGCAGGACGCTGCTGCGCGAGCTCGACGAGCACGTCGCGCATCTCCTCGTCGCTCGCGTCCGCGCCCAGCACGATGCTGCGCGCGGTCACGGTGCGCTCGTTCATCGCCACGGGCACGCGGCACACGAGTGTGGACACGATCCCGTACTCCTGATGGAACGCGATCGTGAGGTTCAGGGTGTTCAGACCCGCTCCGAGCACGACGACGTCGAAGCCCGGATCGGCCGTCGGGGGGGACGAAGGCATGCGTGGGATCCTACCGCGCGCTCACGCGTTCTCTCCCAGGTGGGACACGGATCTCAGCGTGCGCCGGCAGTGCTTAGCCACAGGGTCGTGTCCGCGGGCAGCGCTCGCAGGCCGGTCGCGTCGTCCTCGTGGGAGGCGATGAGGACGCGGGCTCCGGCGAAGCGGGGATCCTCGTCGACTCGCACGCTGCGGCCGGTCGTGTTCACGAGCACCACCAGATCGCCGCGGCCGACGCCGAGCACGCCGTCGGGGAGGCCCTCGAGGAAGGAGACGGGACGCTCGTGGCGGCCCAGCTCGAGCTCATGGCGCAGGGAGAGGGCGCGCCGGTACATCTCGAGGGTCGAGTCCGGGTCCTCCGCCTGGATGTCGGCCGCGAGGTCGGCGAACTCGGGCGGCTGGGGCAGCCAGCTCCTCCCGCTCGGGGAGAAGCCGTAGGCCGGGGCGTCGTGGAGCCAGGGGAGAGGGACGCGGCAGCCGTCGCGACCGGGCACGCCCGCCCGCTTGTGGGCAGGATCCTCGCGCAGCTCGTCGGGGATCTCCCGCACCTCGGGCAGACCGAGCTCCTCGCCCTGGTAGAGGTAGGCGGCGCCGGGCAGGGAGAGCATGAGCAGGCTGGCGGCGCGGGCGCGGAGCAGGCCGAGGGCGGCGTCGGGCTCCTCGTCGCGTGCGAGGCCCTCGCCGAAGGAGTGCTCGGGCGGGAAGCCGAAGCGGCTCGCGTGGCGGATGACGTCGTGGTTGGAGAGCACCCAGGTGGTGGGCGACTGCACCGCGTCGGCCAGCGCCAGGGGCTTCTCGATCGCCGCGCGCAGGGCACCGACGTCCCAGCGGGCCTGGAGGAAGCCGAAGTTGAAGGACTGGTGGGCCTTCTCGGCGCCGATGTACAGCGGCAGGCGCCTCTCGGGGATCCAGGCCTCGAGCACCATCATGCGATCGCCCGGGTACGCGTCGAGGATCGGGCGCCACTCGCGGTAGATGTCGAGCACGCCGTCGTTGTCGAAGTAGACGGGCACCTCGCCGTCGGGGATGTCGATGAGGCCCTCGGAGTTCACGGTCGCGTCCGGCAGGCCCTCGGGCTTGATCATGCCGTGGGCGACGTCCACGCGGAAGCCGTCGGCGCCGCGCTCGAGCCAGAAGCGCAGCACGTCCCGGAACATGGCCCGGACCTCGGGGTTCTCCCAGTTCCAGTCCGGCTGGGAGGTGTCGAAGATGTGGAGGTACCACTGTCCGGGAGCGCCGTCCGCCTCGGTGACGCGGGTCCAGGCGGGACCGTGGAAGATCGAGGTCCAGTTGTTCGGAGGCAGCTCGCCGTGCTCGCCGCGACCGTCGCGGAACACGTACATCTCTCGCTCGGGGGAGCCGGGGGCCGCCGCGAGCGCTTCCTGGAACAGCGGGTGCTGGTCGGAGGAGTGGTTGGGGACGATGTCGACGATCACGCGCAGGCCCAGGGCGTGGGCTCTCGCGAAGAGCTCGTCGGCGTCGGCGAGGGTCCCGAAGCGGGGGTCGACGTCCATGTAGTCGGCGACGTCGTATCCGGCGTCCTTCTGCGGGGACGTGTAGAACGGGGAGAGCCACACGGCGTCGACCCCGAGCGCCGCGAGATGCGGGAGGTGCGCGGTGATGCCGGCGAGGTCGCCCATGCCGTCGCCGTCGGCGTCCGCGAAGGAGCGCGGGTAGACCTGGTAGACCACGGCGTCGCGCCACCATTCGGGCGCCTGGCCGTGGTCGCTCGCGACCGCCCCGGGGGCCTTGGGCGTCGGACTCGGGACGATGGAGGCATCCGCGGCGAGGGGATCGATGGTGCGGGTGTCTGCGGCGAGCGGATCTGCGGACTGCGAGGACATGGGGCCTTCCTGAGGGTGACGACGGGCATGGCGGTGGGTGCGCGAGGACGCGCAGGGGTGGGTCGCGTGCGGTGCGGAGGGGGTGGCTCTCAGGCGGTCCCGCGCGGGAGCGACAGCAGGCTCGCCCCGGCGGAGTCCGCCGTGAAGGTCACGGTGCTCCCGTGGGTCGAGGCGGCGGCGCCGCCCACGCGAGGAAGCAGCTCCGCAGGTCCGGCTGCGGGGAGGCAGGCGAGGTCCAGCGCGACGGGCGCGTGGGGCCCGCGGGCAAGATGCACCACGGTATCGCCGAGCGGATGCGTGCGGGCGATGACGAGCGCGTCGTCACCGGCGTGCAGCCAGCGCAGCCCTCCGCGGCGCAGCGAGACCTGCTCGCGCCGCAGTCCCAGCAGGATGCGGGTGGCCTCGAGCACCTCGAGGTCGACGCGCTCGGGGTCGGCGGCCGCGATCGCTTCCCAGGGCATGGGGGTGCGGGAGTGCTCGCCGGTCAGCCCCGTCGCGCCGAGCTCGTCGCCCGCGAAGACGGTGGGCACTCCGGGCAGCGTCGCGAGTGCGGCGACCGCCGTGAGCTGCCTGCCGCGCTCGCCGACGACCGTGCGGGTCCGCGGGGTATCGTGGCTGGACAGCTGGTTCTGGGAGTGCACCCGGGAGGGCCAGGGCAGCTGGGCGTTGTAGTCGCGCAGGGTGCGCGAGACGGGCCCGCCGCCCAGGCGGGGCAGGGTCATCGGAAGGCCCAGCCAGTTCAGGTCGCTGCCGGGCTCTGCGAGCCACGCCCACAGCGGGCGCGTGAATCCGGCGTAGTTCATGGTGCCGTGCCAGCCGTCCCCGGCGAGGTCCCCGCTCGCATCGTGCCCGTGCTCGGCGACGAGCCAGGTCTCCCGACCCGTCTCCTGCTCGGCGCCGCGCAGGGTCGCACGGATCTCGCGCGCGACCTCGTGCGTGACGTCGACGGAGCCGTGGCGACCCGTCATGTTCGCCACGTCGATGCGCCAGCCGTCCGCGAGGAACGGTGCGCGCAGCCAGCGGCCGACGACGCTGCCCGGGCCGCGGGTGAGCCGTTCGCGCAGGCGGGAGTCGCGCAGGTCGAGCTTCGGCAGTGACGGGACGTCCATCCAGCTCGTGTAGGAGTCGGGATGCTCCTCGAAGAGATAGAAGCCGGCCTCGGAGGATCTGGCGTCGGCCTGTGCGGCGCGGAACCATTCGTGGGTGGCACCGGTGTGGTTGGTGGTGAGGTCGAGGACCAGTCGCATGCCGCGGGCGTGGAGCGCCTCGGAGAGCCGCGCCAGCGCCTCGTCGCCGCCCAGCAGGGGGTCCACGCGGTCGAAGGTCGAGGCGTCGTAGCGGTGCACGGACCCCGCGGGGAAGACGGGCGTGAGATACACGGTGTCCGCCCCCAGGGAGGCGATGTGGTCGAGGCGCTCGATGATGCCGTCCAGGTCACCGCCGAACATCTGGCGTCCGGTGAGGTCGCCGCTCACGGCGGGCTCGTCGTCCCAGTGCATCGGCACCGCCCAGTCGGGGAGCTCCGACGGGGCGGGGCGGCCGTCCTCGTCCACGGGGGTGGTCGTGCTGCGAGCGAAGCGGTCGGGGAAGACCTGGTAGACGATGGCGTCGTCCACCCAGGTCGGCGCGTGCTCATGGGTGACCAGCCGGAAGTCCGTCGCGTCCGACACGTCCCAGGGGAAGAGTCCCGCCGCCGTCAGCCACGCGTACTCGGGGACCTCACGGCCGTCGACGCTGCGTGCCCCGGAGTCGGCGAGCACGCAGAAGCGATACGGGGTGATGGGGTTCGTCGCCCGCAGGCGCACGGACCACCAGGTGCCCGTCGCCGCGCCGCCGTCGGCCGATCTCCCCGGGCTCTCCGGATCCTCCGGGGCGAGCGGGGACGTGAGGATCTCGCCGTCGCGCACCGCGCGCAGCGCGATGGTGCGCACCGGGTAGGAGGCCGGGACCCAGACCCGCAGCAGGGCCTCCTCGCCGGGCCCATCGGGTCCCTGCACGTGCAGCGGCCCGGAGTCATGGTGGGGCTGCAGAGGGAGGGCCAGTCCAGAGGGCTCCGTGCAGGTGCCGCCGGTCGCCCGAACGGCGGGAGCGGGATCGTCAGGTGCGTGCATCGAGCGCTCAGCCCTTCACGGCGCCGGCCGTGGAGCCGCCCACGATGAAGCGCTGCAGGAACTGGTAGAGCACGATCACCGGGACCATGATCATCACGGAGCCTGCGGCGAAGACTCCCAGGTTGTTCGAGCGGTCGCCCGAGAGCATCCCGTACAGGCCCACGGCAAGGGTCTTGTGGTCATCGCTCGTGAGGAAGATGGACCCGAGCAGGAAGTCGCTCATCACGCCCACGAGGCTGAGCACGAGTGTGGTCGCGAGGATCGGCACGAGCGCGGGCAGCAGGATCCGCGAGAAGACCTGCCAGTGGCTCGCACCATCGATGATCGCGGCCTCGTCGAGTTCGCGCGGGACGGTGTCGAAGAACCCCTTGATCAGCCAGACCTGACCCAGGGAGCCGCCGAGCATCACCACGATGTAGCCGGGCAGGGTGTCCAGACCCAGGAACGGGATGATCTTCCCGAGGCCCGAGATCATCGTGTACACGGCGATCATCGAAAGGATCGCGGGGAACATCATGATCAGCAGCAGCGAGAGCATGCCGGCGCGTCGACCCGCGAAGCGGAAGCGGCTGAAGGCGTAGGACGCGAGCACCGAGAGGAGCACCTGCACCGTGGACACCACGACGCACACGATGATCGTGTTGAGGTACCACCGCAGGAACGGCCCCTTCTCCCCGCGCAGCAGGGTGGCGTAGTGCTCGAGGCTGAAGGACCTCGGCAGGATCCCCGTCGAGGAGACCGTGCCCAGAGGATTCAGCGACGCGGAGATCACGAAGAGGATCGGGAAGACGGCGAAGAGGACCGCGATGACCCCCACCAGGTGGCGCCAGCCGATCTCCGCGAACCAGCGGCCCAGCGGCATCCGCCGGGACCGGGCCGCCGAAGGAGCGGGGCGCGAGCGGATCGACGGCTCCGTGCCGGCCGACCGGTGAGTGCTGTGCGATGTCATGGCTTCTCTCCGTCTCTCAGTTGACGTCTTCGAGTCGGGCGGTGAAGCGGAACTGCACCGCGGCGAGCACGCCCGTGAGGACGAACAGCGCGACGCTCATGGCCGAGGCGAAGCCGAAGTCCGCGCCCGAGCCTCCGAACGCGGTGCGATAGACCATCGAGATGATGATGTCCGTCGCTCCGCGCGTGTACTGCCCGGCGGGGAAGGGTCCGCCGCCGGTGAGCAGCTGGATCGCGTTGAAGTTGTTGAAGTTGAAGGCGAAGGACGCGACGAGCAGCGGTGAGACCGCCACCAGGAGCAGCGGCATCACCACCTTGAAGGTTGCCTGCAGGCGGGATGCGCCGTCCATCCGCGCGGCCTCGAGCACGTCCTTCGGGATCGACTGCAGCGCCCCGGTCGAGATGATGAACATGTAGGGGAATCCCATCCAGAGGTTCGTCAGCAGCACGGCGACCTTCGCGAGCGTCGGATCGCCGAACCAGTCCAGGTGAAGGTGCAGGGTCTGGTTGATGAGCCCGAAGTCGCGGTTGTAGAAGTTCGACCACACCAGCAGCGCGATGAACCCCGGCACCGCGTAGGGCATCAGCAGGATCGAGCGGTAGATGCGCCGCCCGCCCAGCCGCTCGTCGTTCAGCACGAGGGCGAGGGCGAAGCCCACCAGGAACGTGAGTCCCACGGAGCCCGCGGCGAACACCAGGGTCCAGCCGAAGGCGCGCGCGAACTGCGAGCCGATCGAGGCGTCCGTGAACAGGCGCAGATAGTTCGCCCCGCCCACGCCCTGCAGCCACGACTGCGGCAATCGGTCGCCCTTCTCGTCCACGAAGTACTCGCTCGTGCCGACCTTCTTCACCGAGTACACGGTCCCGTTGACCGAGTCGGTGATGGTGTCGGCCTTCTCGTCGTACTGCAGCGTCTTGGTGCCCTCGAAGGCCTGCGTCGTCCCCTGGGGGCGCAGGGCCGTGGTCTCCCCGGTCTCGACGCCCACGTCCTTGAGCGTCCCGTAGACCTGGTTGACCTGCTTCGCGGTGAGGATCGTGAAGCCGTCGGCCGCGGTGACCCGGCCGTTCGTGACGGTCACGGAGCCTGGATCCGCCGTGGTGGCGGGCTCGGTGGCGCTGCCCTCGGTGACCGTGGAGCCGTCCCGGCCGACGAAGAAGAAGGTGTACTCCTCGGGATCGTCGGACCCGGTGAAGCCGCCGACGACGCCCACGGACATCGCCTGGCGCTCGCTGTCGGGCGTCTGCTGCACCGAGTTCGAGGTGATCGAGGCGATCGCCTCCTCCTTGGTGCCGCGCTTGGCATCGCCGAAGTTCGTGAACGAGTAGCCGACAGTCAGCACGATCGGCACGATCAGGAACACGACGAGGAAGAACGTGCCGGGGAAGATGTACTTGCCGGGCACGAAGCGGCGCGTGGAGTAGAGCACGAAGATCGCGACCGCGGCCAGCAGCAGCACGGCGAGCCACAGCCACTGCTGCTGCGCGATCATCACCGGGGCGATCCACACCGTCACGGCCAGCACCGCGCCCAGCAGCAGGATCCGAGCCAGCAGCGCCGGCACTGTGGAGCTCCGGGAGGCGTGCCCGGGAGCCTTCGTGGACGTCATGGTGCTCAGGAGACCTTCGAGGAGATCTGCTTGCCGGCGGATTCCATGGTGGACTTCGGGTCGGCGCCGCCGATGATGTTGGCCTGGGCCTGGCCCAGCGGCTTCCACACCTCGCCCATCGCGGGGATCGCGGGCATCGGATCGGCGTTCTTCTCCGCGAGCCCGGCGACCTTGGCCATCTCGGGGTGGTCCGACGCGAGCTCCTTCTGCAGGTCCTTGTTCACCGGGGGGAGCTCGTTCTTGGCGAACATGGCCTTGGCGAGATCGGCGGTGCCGGCGACGTCGGCGAGGAACGTCTGGGCGTTGCCGGCGTTCTTGCCGTTTGCGGCCGCATAGAAGCCGTTGACGCCCGCGAAGGGCACGGCCTTGTCCATGCCCTCGAAGCCGGGGACGGCCGAGAGCGCGACGTCGATCTTCGCCTTCTTGATGTCGGCGATCGCCCAGGGGCCGGAGATCAAGTACGCGGACTTGCCATCGGTGAACAGGGAGATCGCGTTGTCGCCCGTGATGGAGGTCTTCAGCACGCCCTTCTTGCCGAGCTCCTTCATCTTCTCGCCCGCGGCGATCGACCCCTCCTTGCCCACGCCGAGGTCCTTGGGGTCGTACGCGCCCTCGGAGTCCTTGCCGAACAGGTAGCCGCCGGCCGAGGTGTACAGGGGCTCCATGTGGTAGGCGTCGCCCTCCTCTCCCACCGGGAGCGAGAGCACGTTGTCCGCGCCGCCCGCGGTGCCCGCCTCGACGAGCTCCTCGAAGGTGGAGGGCTCCGGGACGTTCGTGAGCTTCTTGTTGGCGAACAGCACCAGGGTCTCCACGGCGTAGGGGACGCCGTAGGTCTGGCCGTTGTACTGCATGGCGTCGAGCGCGACCGAGAGCGTCGTGTCCTCGGCGTCCGCGGGCAGCTGCACGGTGGAGATCGCGCCGTTCTGCACGAGGTTGCCGATCCAGTCGTGCGCGCCCATCACGATGTCCGGGCCGTTGCCGGCCTGGTTCGCGGTGACGAAGGAGGTCTGCAGGTCGTTGGCGACCGTCTGCACGGCGACCTTGAGGCCGTTGTCGGTGCCCCACTTCTCGGTCGGTTCCTTGAGGGCGGTGGCCTTGGCCTCGTCGGCCCAGATCACGAGGTCCGCGCTGGCGTCGGCCTGAGGCGCTGCGTCGCCGCCGCCGTCGGACGCGGCCCCCGCGTCCGACGCGTTCGAGGAGTCGGAGTCGGAGGAGCCGCACGCCGAGAGCAGGGCGGCAGAGGCGCCAGCGGCGCCGAGGGCGAGAAAGGACTTGCGACGGATGAGCACCGGATTCTCCTTCGAATGGTGGATCAGGCAGAGCGGCGACCGTGCCACCTGCGTGCATGAAGGTACATGCACTCAGCAACCGAACGCAAGCTTGTGCAAGAACTTGCAATCACGTACAGTCGGCGCGGCTGGATGGTGCAGGTCACGACGGAGGGGACGGCACGTGGGAAGCAGGCTCATCGACATCGCCGACGAGGCGGGCGTCAGCGAGGCGACGGTCTCGCGAGTGCTCAACGGTCGCGGGGGAGTGAACGAGGAGACGCGCCGCAGCGTCCTGGAGATCGCGCGACGCCGAGGACGGCTCTCGGCCCGCCAGCCCGCCGTCTCCCACGAGCGCACCGTGGGCGTGATGGTCCCCGATCTCGACAACCAGGTGTTCTCGGTATGGCTGGAGAGGATCGAGGCGCACCTGCATGCGAGCGGAGCCGCGCTGCTGGTGGGCATGCGCGCGCGCACCCCGGAGCGCGAGCGCGAGACGCTGGACCGATTCCTTCTGGCCGGGGTCAACGGGGTGATCATGGTCAGCGGCTTCCACGCGCGTGCCGAGGTCCCGCTCGAGGCGTACCGTGACGTGACCCGAGCCGGCATCCCCCTCGCGCTGGTCAACGGCGTGCGCGACGACATCGACGCCGCCTTCGTCTCCTCCGACGACGCCCACGCGATCGACGTCTCGATGCACCATCTGCGCGAGCTCGGTCACCGCGTGATCGGCCTGGCCGTGGGGGACGAGCACACCTGGCCCGTGCGCCGCAAGGTCGCCGCCTTCGAGGCCTCGGGAAGCGCCGTCGAGCGCCCGATCGCCTTCACCGACTTCTCCTACGGCGGCGGCTACGAGGCTGCCGTCGAGCTCGTGCGGCTGGGGGCGACGGCGATCATCTGCGGGTCCGACGTCATGGCCGCCGGTGCTCTCGAGGGCCTCGCCTCGGTGGGGCTCTCCGTGCCCGAGGACGTCTCCGTGATCGGCTACGACGACGTCCCCTGGGCGGCTCTCACCACACCGCCCCTGACCACCGTGCGACAGGGCGTCGACGCCATGGCGCGGGCCGCGGTGCGCGTCGCCCTGCGCGGCGGCGAGGAGAGCCGGCGCCCGCTGCGCACCGAGCTCGAGGTCAAGCCCCAGCTCATCGTCCGCGCGAGCACGGGTGCGGCACCGGGGAGCGTGACCCGACGGGCGGCTCGGGCCGACGTCGGGACCGGCGCCTCGGGCCGATAGCATGGATCGGTGACCACCGAGACCACCGAGACGGCCCAGACCCCCGAGAACCCCGACGCCGCCGGCATCAGCGACGCCAGCTACCGCCGCGCGCAGACCCGCAGCGACGCGCTGTGGGAGAAGATCCGCACGAACCCCAGCGGGCTGCGGATGCTCACCGGGGACCGCCCCACGGGCGCGCTGCACATCGGCCACTACTTCGGCTCCCTGCGCAACCGGGTGCGGCTGCAGCAGGCGGGCGTGGAGACCTGGCTGATCGTCGCGGACTACCAGGTCATCACCGACCGCGAGGTGCTCGGCGACATCCGGGGCTCGGTGCGCGAGCTGATCACCGACTACCTGGCCGCCGGCATCGACCCGGAGCAGGCCACGATCTTCACGCACTCCGCGGTCCCCGCGCTGAACCAGCTGATGCTGCCGTTCCTCTCGCTCGTCACCCAGCCCGAGCTCGAGCGCAACCCCACCGTGAAGGCAGAGCTCGCCGCCGCCGGCAAGTCGGCGATGGGCGGGCTCATGCTCACCTACCCCGTCCACCAGGCGGCGGACATCCTGTTCTGCCACGGCAACCTGGTGCCCGTGGGCAAGGACCAGCTGCCCCACATCGAGCAGACCCGTGTGGTCGCCCGCCGCTTCAACGAGCGCTACGCGGGCGGGGAGCAGTACTTCCCCGAGCCCGACGCACTGCTCTCCGAGGCGCCCACGATCCTGGGGCTCGACGGCAGCCACAAGATGAGCAAGTCCCTGGGCAACACGGTCATGCTGCGCATGAGCCCCGAGGAGACCGCGAAGAAGATCAAGAAGGCCAAGACCGACTCCGAGCGGGAGATCACCTTCGATCCCGAGAACCGCCCCGAGGTCGCGAACCTGCTGACCATCGCCTCGCTGTCCACGGGGCGCAGTCCCGAGGAGATCGCCGCCGAGATCGGCGACAAGGGCGCGGGCACCCTCAAGGTGATGACCGCCGAGGTCCTCAACGAGCACCTGGCGCCCCTGCGCGAGCGCCGTGCCGAGCTCGAGAAGGACCCCGGCTACCTCTTCTCGGTGCTGCGCGCGGGCAACGAGCGCGCGAACGCCGCGGCCGACGAGACCCTCGCCCACGTGCGCGAGGTCATGGGGATGGTCTACTGACCCGTCGGCCGACGGCCACGGTTCAGAAGCTGCTCGAGCTGCCCGCTCCCGAGAAGCCGCCGCCCGAGTACCCGCTCGTGCTCCCGGAGGACGCCGACGGATTGCGGTGCGTGTCCAGCGCCGTCGTGGCGCCGCCGTACCAGGCGCCCGTCCACAGCACGGGGCTCAGCGAGTATCCCGAGACGTAGTCCTGCGGGTGCCGGGCGAACTGCCGCCCGCGCACCGAGGTCGGGAAGTCGCTGGCGAAGTGCTCGGGCTCGGCGTCCCGCATCACCTTCGCCTCGTCCTCATCCTGCGTGCGGGCGCCGATGGCCTCGTCGCGCAGGCGCTCGCTCGCCACGGACAGCCGCTCGGTGAGCTCGTCGAGCCTCTCCAGCGCGTCGTCCGGGCTGATGCCGCCGTCGAGGTAGGCGGTGGAGACCTCCTCGAGGTCGCTCGAGACCTGCCGGGTCGTGGACCGCAGGCCGGCGGCCGCATCGGAGCCTGTCGTGGCGCCCTGCTCCCCGTGAGTGTCGGCGTCGGCGTCGGCGTCGGCGTCGTCGGCGCTCTCGAGGACCTCCGCGATGGTCTGCTCGACCGCGGCCAGCGACTCGTCGAGCGGGCGCCGCTCCTCCTCCCATGCGCTCCGGAAGTCTCCCGTGCGGCCGAGGAGCCGGGCCGCGCCGATGATGGTGTCGTCGGCGCGATCGGCGACCTCGACCGACGCCGCGAACTCCTTCGCCCGGCGCGCCGACGCCGGGCCGATGCCCCACAGCGGTCCCGGGCGGGCGGGCAGCACGGAGGAGGCGGTCTCCGCGTCGTCGACAGCGCGGCGGTAGTCCTCGACGTCGGCGAGGATCGTCGCCCCGTAGGAGGAGTCGCGCGGGATCCGGGAGGCGGCCTGATCGGTCTCCTGCCGTTTCGCGCGCACGTCGTCGAAGCGCTCGCGGGCGGTGCGGACCCGGCGGCGGCTGCCGGCCCCGCGGGCGAGCGCGGCCACGGCCCCGGCGCCGAGGGCGACGAGCGCGATGAAGGCGCCGATGATCGCGCCCGGACTCCGCCACCAGGGGCGCCCCAACAGGTCGGCGTACTTCTGGGCGCCCGCGTCGAAGGCATCCGCCCACGCGCCGTCGGAGGCGTCGTCCTTCATCGCGTCCTGCACGTCCTCGAAGTCGCCGTCGGAGAGCTTGACGTCCTCCCCGGCGTACGTCCCGACCTTCCGGTTGTCCGGGTCGATCGCGAGGATCACGACGCCGTCGGCCCACTTCTCCCCGTCGATCCAGTCGGGGTGCTCGGACCTCGCGAAGTGCAGCACCGCGTCGTTCAGCCCGGTATCGGCCGACGGGTCGGCGTCGTGCCCGGAGATGTCGAGGGTGACCACCTTGAGGTCGACGGGAGCGGCGGCCTCGCGGAGGTCGATGTCCTGGAGTCGGCCCTCGAGAGCATCCGGGTCGTCGATGACCCCCTGCGCGTCGTCGATCTCGACGGAGCCCGGGGGAGCGGCGTGCGCGCCCGGGGCCAGCAGGGGAGCGAGCAGCGTCAGCAGCGCAAGAGCGCCGACGAGCACGAGGACGAGGCTCCGCACGTGGGCCGACGGTGCCGGGGCGCGGGTCGTCGCCCGGGGAGCGGGAGGAGCCGGAGGAGCGGTCGGGGCCTGGGGATGCGGGTCCATGGCTCCACGCTACGGAGCACCTGGCGTGCGGGGGATCCGCCGATCGTCGGTCCCTGCACCTGCGCAGGAAGGGCCCTTATACTCGCCTTAAGCAGACCTTTGGGTGGTGGTCGGTGCGCCGGAACCGCCGCCCCGGACGGAAGGGAACACGCATGCCCATCTTCGAGAACGTCTCCGAGCTCGTCGGCCGCACTCCGCTCGTGCGCCTGAACCACCTGGGCGACGAGGTCGTCGCCGACGTCGTCGCGAAGCTCGAGTTCTACAACCCCGCCGCCTCCGTCAAGGACCGCATCGGCGTGGCCATGATCGACGCGGCCGAGCGCTCCGGCCAGCTCCAGGAGGGCGGCACGATCGTCGAGGCCACGAGCGGCAACACCGGCATCGCCCTGGCCATGATCGGCACCTCGCGCGGGTACCGGGTCGTCCTGACCATGCCCGAGTCCATGTCCAAGGAGCGGCGCGCCCTGCTGCGCGCCTTCGGGGCCGAGCTCGTGCTCACCGAGGCCTCCAAGGGCATGAAGGGCGCCGTGGAGAGGGCGCAGGAGGTCGCGGAGGAGACCGGCGGCGTCCAGGTCAAGCAGTTCGAGAACCAGGCCAACGCCGAGATCCACCGCACCACCACCGCGGAGGAGATCTGGGAGGACACCGACGGCGAGATCGACGTCCTCGTCGCCGGCATCGGCACCGGCGGCACCATCACGGGCGTCGGCCAGGTCCTCAAGGAGCGGAAGCCCGGCGTGCGGATCGTCGCCGTCGAGCCCGCCGAGTCCCCGATCCTCAACGGCGGTCAGCCCGGCCCCCACAAGATCCAGGGCCTCGGCGCGAACTTCGTGCCCGCGCTGCTGGACACCGACGTGTACGACGAGGTCATCGACATCGACGCGGAGACCGCCATGGAGCGCGCCCGCTCGATCGCCCGCAGCGAGGGCCTGCTCGTGGGCATCTCCTCGGGCGCCGCGATCGAGGCCGCCGTGCGCGTGGGCTCGCGCCCGGAGTTCGCGGGCAAGCGGATCGTCGTGGTCGTGCCCTCCTTCGGCGAGCGCTACCTCACGACCCCGCTGTACGCCGAGTACATGGACTGAGGTCCGCATGGGCCTCCTCTCCCGCGTCCGCGGCGGTCGACGCGATGGGCGCGTGCGCGGGACCGCCGCGTCGCTGGACGGACGATCCGATGCCGCGGACCTGCGCGGCGCGCTCGCGGCCGTCCGCGAGGACGTCACCGCGGCGCGCCACCGCGATCCCGCGTCGACCTCCGACCTGCAGGTGCTGCTGACCTCCCCGGGACTGCACGCGATCTGGTCGCACCGCCTCGCCCACCGCCTCTGGGGCGCCGGGCGCGGCGGGCGACTGCCCGCGCTGCTGCTCGCCCAGGCCACCCGCTCGGTCACGGGCGTGGAGATCCACCCGGGCGCGCGCATCGGGCGGCGCTTCTTCATCGACCACGGCATGGGCGTGGTCATCGGGGAGACCGCCGAGGTGGGCGATGACGTGATGCTCTACCACGGCGCGACCCTGGGCGGACGCTCCATGGAGCGCACGAAGCGCCACCCCACCGTGGGCGACGGCGTCGTCATCGGAGCGGGCGCCCGCGTGCTCGGCCCGGTCGCGATCGGCGACGAGGCGCAGGTCGGCGCCAACGCGGTGGTCGTGGCCGACGTCCCAGCGCATGCGACCGCCGTCGGGGTCCCCGCGCGGGTTCGCCGCGAGCGCGCCCATCCCGAGGAGCTCGTCGACCCCGCCATCTGGATCTGACCCGCGGCCGCGCTCACGGCCCTGACCCGGGACCGCGCTCAGCCGAAGGGTTCGAGGAAAGGGTTCGTCGCCCCGTCGCGATGGCTCTCCCAATCGGGGAGCACCTGGTGGGCGTCCTCGGCGATCACGTGGTCGAAGGCGGCCCGCGCGAACGGGTCCCGCGGAGGATCGATGTCGATGAGCACCGTGGTCGCACCGTGCTCGCGCGCGAGCGGGGCGAGCGCCGCGGCCGGGAACACGGTGCCGCTGGTGCCGACCACCGCGAACACGTCGGCCGAGATCGCGAGGGCCTGCGCGCGCGAGAGCGCGGCCTCGGGGAGCATCTCGTCGAACAGCACGACGTCGGGCCGGGTCGGGCTCCCGCACACGGGACAGCGGGAGGGCGCGCCGTGGTCCTCGGCGCGATCACCGTCGCCCGGCGTCAGCGGGGCCTCCCACGTGCAGTCGGGGTCGATGCAGACCGCCGCGTACGCGCGGCCGTGCAGCTCGCTCACGTCGCGGGACCCCGCCGCCTGGTGCAGGCCGTCCACGTTCTGGGTGATCACGGGCGCGCCCATGCGGGCGATCGCGTAGTGCCCGGGGGTCGGCCCGTGATCCGCCGCGACCTTCGCCATCCCGCCCCACACGCGCCACAGCGCGGGCAGGGATCCGGGCAGGGCATCGGCGTGCATGGCGCTCTCGAGGTCGGGCGAGAGCGCCCAGAGCCCGTCGGGCCCGCGGAAGGTGCCGACCCCGGTGCGGGCGCTGAGCCCCGCCCCGGTGAGGACGACGAGCCGCTGCGAGGGGTCCGGACGGAACCGGGGGGTCACCACTCCTCGTGGGTCCTCGAGTCCCAGGCGGCGTCCTCGCCCAGGTCCAGCGTGTCGAGCAGGGCGCGGTCCTCGTCGTCCAGCGCCACGGCGCCCAGGTCGAGGTTGGTGCGCTGCCGCTCGGGGTTCGCGGACTTCGGGATCACGACGATGCCCTGGTCGACGGCCCAGCGCAGGGCGATCTGCGCGACGGCGACACCGTGCTTGTCGGCCACCTTCCGGATCGCGAACTGCTCGCCGAGTCCCTCGCGGCCGCCGAGCGGCCCCCAGGCCTCGGTGACGATGCCGTGCTCGTCGTGGAAGGCGACGGCGTCGTGGCGCTGGAGCGCGGGGGAGAGCTGGATCTGGTTGACCTCCGGCCACTCGCCGGTCGCGTCGAAGAGCTCCTGCAGCTGATCAGGACGGAAGTTCGAGACGCCCGCGTGGCGGATCAGGCCCTCCGAGCGCAGGTCCAGCAGGGTGCGCCAGGTGTCCAGAGCCAGGCCGCGGGAGGGGTTCGGCCAGTGGATGAGGACGAGGTCGACGCTGTCCAGGCCCAGACGGCGCAGGGACTCGAGCACCCCGCCGCGAGCGGCCTCGCGGCCCTGGTCGCCGCCGGCGACCTTCGTGGTGATGAAGACGTCGGCCGGATCGAGGCCGCTCGCGCGCAGACCCTCGCCCACGGCCGCCTCGTTGCCGTACTGGGCGGCGGTGTCGATGAGCCGGTAGCCGCCGCGCAGGGCCGCGGCGATCGCCTCGGCGCCCTCGACGCCCTTGGTCGAGGAGGTCCCGAAGCCGATGAGCGGGATCTCGGTCCCGTCGGCGAGGGTGCGGGTGGGGGCCGACGGGGCGGCTGCTGCGGACGACGTGCTCATGGGGACCTCCTGGGTCGGTGGGTCGTGCAGTGCTGTGCTGTGACGTGCTGTGGAGCGGGTGATATGCGGGGCTGCGGGCGACGGACGGCGGGGGAGCCGGCGGTCAGCGCCAGGACGCGGGGGCGTGGGGCGGGACGAAAGCGGCGATCTCCTCGGCGCTGGGCAGGGCGGTCTCCAGGGAGCGCTCCATCATCAGCTGCTGGGAGCCGAACTCCTCGAGCCCGCGGCGCACCGTGAAGCCCAGGCGCTGCAGCAGGGACACGCTGCGCTTGTTGCGGGTCTGCGTGACGGCGATGACGTGGTCGTCCTCGAGGTTCTCCTGCGCCCAGGCGAGCAGCTGGCGGCACGAGGCCGCCGCCAGGCCCTGGCCGGTGGCCTCGGGCAGCAGCGCATAGGAGAGCTCGAGCTCACCGCGGTCGTAGTCCAGGGTGATGGACCCGATCATGCGGTCCTCGTCGTCGGCCCGGTCGATCACCCAGTGCCCCCAGCTCAGCCCCAGCGGGGACAGCTCGAGGGCCTGGCGGGACGCGTAGTCGACGGAGCCTCCGAGGTACTCGCGGGTGATCGGATCGGTCATCAGCCGGATCATCTCCGACCGGTCTCCGTCGTGCGGGGCGCGGATCACGACACGCTGCCCGCGGATCGTGATCGGCCATTCCCACGTACCTTCCCGAGTCACCGTGCCAGCCTACCGTCCCGCCCCGGTACAGTGAGATCCGCGCCGCGATGACGCGGTCGCGAGTCTCCCGGCTCACCCCTCCCACCTGCGAGGGAGAGCCCCGCACGAATCAGGAGAGCAGATGCCCGAGGCCATGGAGCGCACCACCCCGCTGCACGCCGTGCACGAGGAGCTGGGCGCGACGTTCACGGACTTCGCGGGATGGCAGATGCCCGTGCGGTACAGCTCCGATCTGGCCGAGCACAAGGCCGTGCGCGAGCACGCGGGCATCTTCGACCTCAGCCACATGGGGGAGATCGAGCTCGTCGGCCCGGAGGCCGGAGAGGCCCTGGACCGGGCGCTCGCCGGCAAGCTGTCCGGCATCTCGGAGGGTCGTGCGAAGTACTCGCTGATGCTCACCGAGGACGGGGGGATCGTCGACGACCTCATCGTCTACCGCCTGGGGGAGCAGCGCTTCCTCGTGGTCGCCAACGCCTCCAACGCCGACGTGGTCGCCGCGCAGCTGCGCGAGCGCAGCGCGGGGCTCGACGTCCAGGTCGAGGACCGCTCCGCCGACGTCGCCCTCATCGCCGTGCAGGGCCCCGCGAGCGCCGACATCGTCACCCGGGCCCTCGTGGGGGCGCGCACCGGCGTCAACATCCAGGAGATCGCCGAGCTCAAGTACTACCGCGTGCTCGCGGGGACCTTCGAGGGCGAGGAGCTGCTGGTCGCCCGCACCGGGTACACCGGCGAGGACGGCTTCGAGCTGTACGTCCCCTCCTCCCACGCCCGCGCCCTGTGGGACACGGTGGTCGCCGCCGGCGGCGCCGAGCTCACCCCCTGCGGTCTCGCCAGCCGCGACACCCTGCGCCTGGAGGCCGGGATGCCGCTGTACGGTCACGAGCTGGGTCGCGACACCCTCCCCGCCCAGGCGGGCATGGGGCGCGTCGTCGCTCTCACCTCGAAGGGCGATTTCGTGGGCCGCGCGGCCATCGAGGCCTCGGACCCCAGCGGGAGGCCCGTGCTCGTGGGCCTGGTCGCCGAGGGCCGACGGGCCGGGCGCGCGGGTGCCCGCGTGCGGGACGCACAGGGCCAGGACCTGGGCGAGATCACGTCCGGCGTGCTCTCCCCGACGCTCGGCCATCCCATCGCCATGGCCTACCTCGACCCGTCGGCCGCCGCCGAGGGCACCGAGGTGATCATCGACGTGCGCGGCAAGGACCTGCCCGCGACGGTCGCCGCCCTGCCCTTCTACCGACGCTCCTGACTGCCGCTCCCGACCTCTGCTCCACCATCGCCCCGTCCCGGAAGGACCGACCATGAGCAACGAACTCCTGTACAGCAAGGACCACGAATGGGTCCGCGTCGACGAGGACGGCATCGCCGTCATCGGCGTCACCGACTTCGCAGCCGGCCAGCTCGGCGACGTCGTCTACGTCGATCTTCCCGAGGTCGGCGCGAGCATCAGCGCCGGCACCGAGATGGGCGAGATCGAGTCCACGAAGTCCGTCTCCGACCTGTTCGCCCCGCTCGACGGCACCGTCACCGAGGCCAACCAGGCCGTCGTCGACTCGCCGGAGCTCGTGAACTCCTCGCCGTTCGAGGACGGATGGCTCGTCAAGGCCTCCTTCCTCTCCCTGCCCCCGGACCTCATGAACGAGGCCGAGTACAAGGACTCCGTCGGCGAGTGACCGGGCGGACGGGGACGCATCCGCGTCGCCCCGTCCACCATCGGGCGACGGGCCCCTCGTTCCCTCGGTCCGCCCGTCGGCCTTCCGGGCCGGGCCCTCTCCGTGCAGGCCCCCCGCACCGCAGCACCCCTCCCATCCGCGACACCCGATGAGGCGACCCACGTCGATGACCAGCACCGCCAGCCCGTTCCCCCACGACGCCTTCGTCCACCGCCACGTCGGGACCGACCCCGACGCCCAGCGCCGCATGCTCGAGGCCGTCGGCGTCGCCGATCTCGACGCCCTGCTCGAGGCCGCCGTGCCCGGGACGATCCTGCTGGATCCCCGCACCGACGACGCCCTCGGCGACGGTGCGACCGAGACGGAGGTGCTCTCCGAGCTGCGCGGGCTCGCGCGCGCCAACACGGTGCGCACGCCGCTGCTGGGGGAGGGGTACTACGGCACCGTGACCCCCGCGGCCATCCAGCGCAACGTCCTGGAGAACCCCGCCTGGTACACCGCCTACACGCCGTACCAGCCGGAGATCTCCCAGGGCCGCCTCGAGGCGCTGCTGAACTACCAGACCGTGATCGCCGACCTCACCGGCCTGCCGATCGCGAACTCCTCGATGCTCGACGAGGCCACGAGCGCCGCCGAGGCGATGCTCCTGGCGCGCCGCGCGACCCGCGCGAAGGTCGCCCGCTTCGTCATCGACGAGGACGTGTTCACCGCGACCGAGGCCGTGGTCCGCGGCCGCGCCGAGGCCGTGGGCATCGAGCTCGTCAGTGCAGACCTCAAGGACCCGGCCTCCGCGGCCGCGGCCCTCGAGGACGGCGCCTTCGGCGTGCTCGCCCAGTACCCCGCCGCCTCGGGACTGGTGTGGGACCCGCAGCCCCTCGCCGAGGCGGTCCACGCCGCGGGCGGCAAGATGATCCTCGCGAGCGACCTGCTCGCCCTCACCCTGCTCACCCCGCCCGGGGAGCTCGGCGCGGACGTCGCCATCGGCTCCTCCCAGCGCTTCGGCGTGCCGCTCGGCTTCGGCGGCCCCCACGCCGGGTTCATGTCCGTGGCCAAGGGCCTCGAGCGCCAGCTGCCGGGCCGTCTCGTCGGCGTCTCCCAGGACGCCGAGGGCAATCCTGCGCTGCGCCTGGCCCTGCAGACCCGCGAGCAGCACATCCGCCGTGAGAAGGCCACCAGCAACATCTGCACCGCCCAGGTGCTGCTGGCCGTGATGGCCTCGATGTACGCGGTCCATCACGGGCCCGACGGGCTGCGCCGCATCGCCCGGCAGGTCGCCGCGCGCACCGCGGACCTCGCCTCCGCGCTCTCCCGCAGCGGCTTCCCCCTCGCGCACGACGCCTTCTTCGACACCCTCACCGTCGGCGTCGCCGGCCGCGCCGAGGAGATCGCCGCGGCGCTCGCCGAGACCGGCTACCTCGTCCGCGTCGTCGACGCGGACACCCTGCGCCTGAGCCTCGACGAGACCACCGACGCCGGTGACCTCGAGGCCCTCGTCGGCGTCCTCGACGGCTTCGCCCCCGCGGAGTCCTCGCTCCCCGACGCGCCCGTCTCCGACGCGTCGACCGAGGCTGCGGCCGACGGGTCGGGCTCCTCGCAGGCGGTCGACGAGGACGGGCTCCCGGAGATCGGCGCGGGCTGGCCCGCCGAGCTGCACCGCACGAGCGCCTGCCTCGCCGACCCGGTGTTCTCCTCCTTCCATTCCGAGACCGCTCTCATGCGCTACCTGCGGCGCCTCTCCGACCAGGACTACGCGCTGGACCGCGGCATGATCCCGCTGGGCTCGTGCACCATGAAGCTCAACGCGGCCGTCGAGATGAGCGCGATCACCTGGCCCGAGTTCGCCGCCGTGCACCCCTTCGCCCCGCGCGAGGACGTCGAGGGATACCTCGAGCTCATCGACTCCCTCGAGCGCTTCCTCGCCGACATCACCGGTTACGACACCGTGTCCCTGCAGCCGAACGCCGGCTCCCAGGGCGAGTACGCGGGTCTGCTCGCGATCCGCGCCTATCACCTCTCGCGCGGCGACTCCGAGCGCACCGTGTGCCTCGTGCCCGCGAGCGCCCACGGCACCAACGCGGCCTCCGCGGTCCTCGCGGGTCTGCGGGTCGTGGTCGTGGCCTCGGACGCCGAGGGCAACGTGGAGGTCGACGACCTCCAGCAGAAGATCAAGGACCACGGCGACGAGCTCGCCGCGATCATGATCACCTACCCCTCCACCCACGGCGTCTACGAGCAGCAGGTGCGCACCGTCTGCGAGCTCGTGCACGACGCGGGAGGCCAGGTCTACGTCGACGGCGCGAACATGAACGCCATGGTCGAGGTCGCCCGCCCCGGCGAGTTCGGCGGCGACGTCTCCCATCTGAACCTCCACAAGACCTTCTGCATCCCCCACGGGGGAGGCGGCCCGGGCGTCGGCCCCGTCGCGGCCAAGGCGCACCTCGCGCCGTTCCTGCCTGGCCATCCGCTCATGCAGAACCCCGAGCACTACGTGGCCGGGCACCCCGCGACCGTCCACGGCGGCGCACCGGTGTCCCAGGCCCCCTACGGCTCGCCCTCGATCCTGCCGATCCCGTGGGCGTACATCCGCCTGATGGGCGGGGCGGGTCTGCGGCACGCCACGGCCTCAGCGGTGCTCGCCGCGAACTACGTCGCCGCGCGCCTGAAGGACGTCTTCGACATCCTCTACCGCGGGGAGAACGGGCTCGTCGCCCACGAGTGCATCCTGGACCTGCGCCCCTTCACCGCGCGCACCGGGATCACCGTCGACGACGTCGCCAAGCGCCTCATCGACTACGGCTTCCACGCGCCCACGATGTCCTTCCCCGTGGCGGGGACGCTCATGGTCGAGCCCACCGAGTCCGAGGACCTGCCGGAGCTGGACCGCTTCGTCGACGCGATGCTGATGATCGCCGAGGAGGCCGAGCAGGTCGCCTCCGGCGCCTGGCCGAAGGACGACAACCCGCTGGTGAACGCGCCGCACACCGCGCAGGCGATCGCCCGGGACGACTGGGCGCACCCCTACTCGCGGGAGATCGCCGTCTACCCGGGCGTGCACGCCTCGCGGGAGGACATCGCGCAGAGCCGTCGCCACGACAGCGTGCAGATGCGGATCGCCGCGAAGTACTGGCCGCCGGTGCGCCGCGTCGACCAGGCCTACGGCGACCGCAACCTCGTGTGCACCTGCCAGAGCCCCGAGGCCTACGCGGATTCCTGAGACGCCGCGATTCCGCGATCCCGCGTCCGACGTCGGCCGTCGACGGCCGCATGAACCTGCGTGTCATCCGGTTTCGGCCGAGGGCGCGGGCACCCGTAGCCTGCGGTCATGACCGAGATCCTCACCTCCCACGCCGGCTCCCTCCCGCGCACCCCCGAGCTCATCGAGGCCAATGCGCGGCGCGAGGTCGCCGATGACGGCGTCACCCCGATCATCACCGACGAGTTCCGCCAGATCCTCGCCTCCGCGGTCGACGACATCGTCGCGCGCCAGCAGCGCGTGGGCATCTCCGTGCCCAACGACGGCGAGTACGGCCACGCCATGGGATCGGCCTACAACTACGGCACCTGGTGGAGCTACATCTTCGACCGCGTGAGCGGACTGCAGATCACGGGGGTGGACCACCGCAGCCAGGAGCCCGTGCGCTCTGCGCCCGGCGACGTGCGCCTGACCTCCTTCGCGGACCGCCGCGACTGGGTGCGCTTCGCCGACGCCTACGCCGACCCGGCCTCCGGGATCTCGCTCGGCGAGCAGCACGTCTTCCCCGCGGCGACCGGCGAGGTCGCCTTCACCGACCTCGGACGCGAGCTGGTCGCCCAGGACGCCGCGAACCTGCGCGAGGCGCTCGGCGCGCACGGCATCGAGCAGGGATTCCTCAACACCCTCTCGCCCGGATCGGGCAGCCGCATCCAGGACGACCACTACGGCGACGTCGACGCCTTCCTCGACGCCTGGGTCGAGGTCATGCGCCCCGAGTACCGCGCCATCGCCGACGCCGGGCTGCTGCTGCAGATCGACGACCCCTCGATCGCCGAGAACTTCGACCAGATCAACCCCGAGCCCACCGTCGAGGACTACCTCGCCTTCACCCGCAAGCGCGTCGACGCGGTCAACCGCGCCCTCGAGGGCATCCCCGCCGAGCAGGTCCGCTTCCACCTGTGCTGGGGCTCCTGGCACGGCCCCCACACCACCGACCTCGAGTTCGCGCACCTCGCGCCCACGATGCTCGAGATCAACGCCAAGTACTTCAGCTTCGAGGCCGCGAACGTGCGCCACGAGCACGAGTGGACCGTGTGGGAGGACCTCGAGCTGCCCGCGGACAAGGTCATCGTCCCCGGCATCGTCTCCCACTCCACCAACGTGGTCGAGCACCCCGAGCTGGTCGCCCAGCGCATCGAGCGCTTCGCGAAGCTCGTCGGCCCCGAGCGCGTGATCGCCTCGACCGACTGCGGGCTGGGCGGGCGCATCCACCCGGACATCGCCTGGGCCAAGCTCGACTCCCTCGTGCAGGGCGCCGCGATCGCCTCCGCGAGGCTCTGAGGGCCGCCCGACCCGGTTCGTCCGATCACGCTGTCCGGTCGGCACCGACCCGGTCCGGACCGGTCCGATCCTCGGTCGACGTTCGCATGAACGTCGCCGACACGTCACGCCGGCGTGTCCTGCGGTATCCCACTGCGGGACACGCTGAGCGCGTGAGGATACTCGTGATCGCCGAGACGTTCCTGCCGCACATGAGCGGCGTGACCGGCTCCGTCCTGCACATGGCCGACCAGCTGACAGCCCGCGGGGACGACGTCTCCGTGATCGCGCCCCACCACGCGGGCGCCCCGGACTCCCTGACCACCGCCTGCGGCGCGAGGGTGCCCATCCACGAGGTGCCGTCCCTGCCGCTCCCGGGCTATCCCGGGATCCGTGTGGCGACCGTGAGCGCGACCTCCCTGCGACGCACCATCGCCGCCCACGCGCCCGACGTCGTCCATCTCGCCTCCCCGATCGTGCTGGGTGGGCGCGCCGTGATCGCCGCCCGCCAGCTCGACCTGCCCGTGGTCGCCGTCTACCAGACCGACGTGCCCGGCTTCGCCGCCGCCTACGGACTGCCCTTCCTCGAGAACGCCTGCTGGCAGATCCTGCGCGACCTCCACCAGCGCGCGACCCTGACCCTCGCCCCGTCGACCGCCTCGCGCGATCTGCTCGCCGCCCACCAGATCTCGCGCATCCGGCTCTGGGGCCGCGGCGTGGACACCGAGCAGTTCCGCCCGACGGCCCGCTCCCGGGCCCTCCGCGCAGAGCTCGCGGATCCCACGGAGAGGGTCGTCGCCTACGTGGGGCGCCTGGCGCCCGAGAAGCAGGTGCGCGACCTGCGCGTCATCCATGACATGCCCGGGGTGCGCCTGATGATCGTGGGCGACGGGCCCGAGCGCGCCGATCTCGAGCAGGCCATGCCGCGCGCCCGCTTCGTGGGCTTCCGCCGCGGCGCCGACCTGGCCGCCCATCTCGCGAGCGCCGACCTGTTCATACACCCCGGCGAGCATGAGACCTTCTGCCAGACCATTCAGGAGGCGATGGCCTCGGGCCTGCCCGCCATCGCTCCGCGCGCCGGCGGGCCGATCGACCTCATCGACCCCAGCCGCACGGGCTGGCTGTACGCGCCCGGCGACCTCGCCGAGCTGCGTGCCCGCACCGCCGACCTGCTGTTCGACGACGCCAAGCGCGAGGCCATGGGCCGCGCCGCGCTCGAGTCCGTGCGGGAGCGCTCCTGGAGCGCGCTCGCCGACCAGCTGCGCGGCCACTACGAGCAGGCCATCCTCGCCAACGCCGGAGTGCTCGCCCTGGGCTGAGCGCGAGGGGCCGAGCGCACGGGGACCAGCGCACGGGGCCCTGCGCCCGCGCCGCGGCGTCAGTCGCCGCGGACGACGCGGGCGAAGGCCGCGAGCAGCGCCCGCCAGCTCTCGCGCGGCCCCTGCGCCGCCTCGACGGCCGCCGCGGCCTGCGCGGGCGTCACGCCCTCGGGCAGCAGATCGCTCGTCTCCGCCCAACGGCCCACGACCTCGGGCGTCGCCTCGGGGTGGAACTGCACGCCCCACGCGAGGTCCTCGGTGACGAAGGCCTGGACGGCGCCGTCGGTCCCGGAGGCGAGCAGCCGGGAACCAGGGATGGCCGGCGTCGTCGTCGGCGTCCATGCCGCCGCCGAGCACCACGAGCCCCTCGACGCCGCGCAGATCGTCCGGCACCTGATCGCCGCGGTGCGCGCGCACGAGGCGCAGGGTCACGCCCTCGGCCTCGAGCACCTCGGCGAGCACCGCGGGAGGGCAGTCCGTCTCGTGCTCGATGACGAGCACCTCGGGCCGGTCCAGGACGGAGGAGGGATCCGGATGGTCGGGCGTCATGGGGGATTCCTACCAGAGCCCGTCACATTCGGCCACACACGTGGACCGGGCGCCGCGCGGGGGAGTGATATGGACTCCGTCGGCCCGACCGGGGCCGGCGCCACAGCATCGGGATCGCCGGACACCGGCATCGGACAGGAAGGACCTCTCATGGCCGAGCGCACTCGTCGCCCGCTCATCGGCGTGACCGCTGGGACGTCCCGCCTGATGTCCGGCGCCTGGGAGGGCCACGAGTCGGTGGTGCTCACCGAGCACTACGTCGAGGCGATCCGCCGTGCCGGCGCGCGGCCCGTGATCCTCGCCCCGCAGGACGCGTGGACCGACGAGGAGCTCGCCGAGCTCGACGGCATCGTCCTCAGCGGCGGCGCCGATCTCGACCCCGCGCTGTACGGCGCCGAGGTCCGTGACACCGACATGACTCCCGCCCCGGAGCGCGACGCCTTCGAGACCGCGCTCTACCAGGCGGCCCGCCGCGTGGGCCTGCCGGTCCTGGGCATCTGCCGCGGTCTGCAGATCATCACGGTCGCCGAGGGCGGGGACCTCCACCAGCACCTTCCCGCGGACCTCCCGCAGCACCCCGTGACCGGGGAGCGGCCCACCCGCGTCGAGGTCGAGGTGGATGCGGCGAGCGACACGGCGCTCGCCGTCGGCACCCGCCCCGAGGTCACCGCGTTCCACCACCAGGGCGTGCGCACCGTGGGCGAGGGCCTGCGCGCCGTCGCCCACCACGCGAGCGGGCTCCCGCTCGCCCTCGAGGCGATCGCCGGATCGCCGGTGCTGGCCGTCCAGTGGCACCCCGAGCTCGACCGCGAGGGCGACGGGCTGTTCGAGGCGCTCGTCACCGCGATCGGCAGCGTGCCCGCATGCGCGGACGGGGCCCGTGCTGGTCTAGGATGAGGGACGTCCCCGCCGTACCCCCTGGAGGAATGATGAGCTCCGCCACCGACCCGCACACGCAGCAGCCCAGCGAGGAGGCCAGCACGCCCTCCACCCACAACCCCGTGGTGACGTGGGTGCTGTTCATCGTCGTGTTCGGCCTGTTCATCGCCGGCCTGTGGGTCATGAGCCTCTACACGATCGCGTGGTTCCTCTTCGTGATCGGGCTGCTCATGTGCATCCTCTCCCTGTTCCTCGCCTTCCAGGCGATACCCGCGCTGCTGCGCTGAGTCCGCAGCCGCGCCACCGCTGACCGCGCGCGGCGCCCGCCGCAGGGCCATGGCCCGCAGCAGGGCCCCGCACCGCGCCGACGGGCCCCGCTCTCCGCCGTCGGAGAGCGGGGCCCGTCCTCGTCCCGCCCGTCTTCGCCCCCTCCCCTCGTCCCGCGCCGCACCGATCCGGAAACCTGGGTGACCGTGACCTCGTCCCGCTCCTCGCGCCAGACCCGCCCGCCCCGTGCGCCCGTCGCCGCCGACGCCCGCCGCGCGCGCTGGGCGGTCTCGCTGATCTTCTTCCTCAACGGGGCGTCGTTCTGCGCGATCCTCCCGCGCTACCCGCAGCTCGTGGAGTCCATCGGACTGTCCAACGGGTCCTTCGGCCTGGCCGTGGGTCTGGGGCCGATCGGCGGGCTCGCCGCCGGGCTGCTGGCGGCCCCGCTCATGGCCCGCTTCGGCTCGGCGAGGGTGGCGGTCGCCTTCCAGGTCGTCGCGAGCACCGTCCACCTGCTCGTCTACACCTCGGCGACCTGGCTGTGGCTCGCGGTCGCGCTGTTCCTCGCCGCAGCGAGCGACTCGATCACCGACGTCTCGATGAACGCCCACGGCATGCGCGTCGAGCGCCGGTACCGGCGCTCGATCCTCAACAGCTATCACGGCTGGTGGTCGCTCGGCGCCGTCACCGGCGGCATCCTCGGATCCGTCTGCGCGCAGCTCGAGGTGCCGCTGTGGATCCAGGGCCTCGTGGGCCTCGTGCTCTTCGGGTCCCTCGCCCTGGGCAGCAGGCGGTTCCTCCTCACCGGCCACGACTCCACCGAACGGCGGCCCGCGGCCCTCGAGGCGGGGCTCGCCGCCCCGTCGGCCGCTTCCGCCGCGGCCCCAGCGGCGGCGACGGAGGAGGCGGTGGTCGGGGAGACTGCCGGCGCGACGTCGGGCGCAGCTGGGACGTCGGGCGCCGACGCGACAGCGGGAACCGGCGCGACGACGGCCGGCGGGGTGACGCGCGCGAGCACCCTGCGCGGGCTGCTGCTGATCGCGGCGCTGGGGCTCGTGCTCGTGTTCGCGGGAGCGACCGAGGACGCCGGCAACACCTGGGGCGCCCTGTTCATGCGCGACACCTTCGCGGCGACGCCGTTCCTCGCGGGTCTCGCCTTCGTGGCCCTGCAGGGCGCGCAGACCGTCGGCCGCTTCCTCGGCGACGGCGTGGTGGACCGCCTCGGCGACCGCCGCACCGCGCGGATCGGCGCGCTGCTCAGCGGCGCGGGCATGGCGATGGCGCTCATCTTCCCGCATCCGGCGACGGCGCTGATCGGCTTCGCGTGCGCCGGCTGGGGGATCGCGACCCTGTTCCCGGCGGCGTTCCGCGCGGCCGACGAGATGGAGGGGGTCCCGCACGGGCTCGGCATCACCGTCGTCGGCTGGTTCGCCCGCATCGGCTTCTTCGTGACGCCGCCGATCGTCGGCGCCCTCGCCGACGCGCTCACCCTGCGCTTCGCGCTGTGGCTCGTGCCGCTCTACGCGCTCGGGATCCTCGTGTTCGCCGGAGTGCTCTCCGGGCGCGCGGCCCCGGCGACGGAGGCAGAGGCGCAGTCCTGAGACGCCCGCGGTGGGCGGTTCACTGCAGGAGCGAGAGGTCCCCCGCGCCCTCGCGTCGGATCTCGGCGACGTCACCGGTGAGGTCGATGACGCTCGTGGGCTCTGTGCCCACGTCCCCGGAGTCGATGATCACGTCGAGCTGGTGGTCCAGCGCCTGCTGGACCTGCCAGCCCTGCGACGGCGGGGTCTCCTCGCCCGGGAGCAGCAGCGTCGAGGAGACGATCGGCTCGCCGAGGGCCTCCACGAGCGCCCGGTCCACGCGGCTGTCGGGGATGCGCACCCCCACGGTCTTCTTCTTCGGGTGGGCCATCCTGCGGGGCACCTCCTTGGTGGCCCGCAGGATGAACGTGTAGGGCCCCGGCGTCAGGTTCTTGACCAGGCGGAAGGTGGGGTTGGAGACCAGCACGAACTGCGAGAGCTGTGCGAAGTCCGAGCAGACGAGCGTGAAGTCGTGATCGGAGCCGACCTGCCGGATGCGGCGGATGCGCTCGAGCCCCTCGTGCGCCTCGAGGGCGCAGCCCAGGGCGTAGCAGGAGTCGGTGGGGTAGGCGATCAGCCCGCCGTCGCGCAGCACGCGCACCGTCTGCTCGATCAGGCGCGGCTGCGGGTCCACGGGATGGATGTCGAGATATCGGGCCATGCCCGATGCTACGTCCGGCGGGGGCCGACGGGGGAGTGCCCTCTCACGCGCCCCGCTCAGGCGACGACCACGAACTCCCGGCCCAGCCACTTGGTGCGGCGCAGGCGGACCACCGCGCTGATCGGCACGGGGCCGCGGATGTGCGGATAGGAGCGGCCGGTGCCGCGGGAGTCCTCCTCCACGTCCACGGCGATGCCCGCGGCCTCCACGCGCTGCACGTCGATCTCGAGGATCACCAGGTCCGTCGGCCGATCCGGGTAGACGCGCTTGGCGACCATCGAGATCTGCTCGGGCCAGGAGGCGTGGATGAAGCCGACCTCGGCGAGGCTGCGCCCGCGGGTGGAGCACGTGTAGCGCCCGGTGGGCACCGCCGCGTCCCAGGAGGAGCGTTCGGTGATGTGCCAGATCAGGGGCGCGGGCATGACCGGCAGTGTACCGTGATGCCCCATGGGAGCACGGGGACGGATCGTCGAGGGACTGCGCATCGCGCACGCGGCGGACCGGGAGAGATTCGAGGCGCTGCTGGACGACCGCCTGGTGGGTGTCCTCCAGTACGGCCCGGGCAGCGCGGAGGGCGTGCGGGACCTGCGCTCGACAGTCGTCTCCCCGGAGCACGGGGGCCAGGGCATCGGCACCGCCCTCGTGCGGGAGGCTCTCGCCGAGACCGCGGAGGAGGGTCTGGACGTCGAGGCGACCTGCTGGTTCGCCCGCGGCTACCTCGAGCGGCACCCCGAAGGGACCCGTTCGACGCAGCGTCCCACCGATGAGGCCGGCCGCGAGCCGGGGGAGGGCGACGCGTGACCTTCAGGATCATCACCGTGTGCACCGGCAACATCTGCCGCTCGCCGATGGCCGAGTACATGCTGCGCGGCGCCTTCGAGGACGAGGGCCTGGCCGACCAGGTCGAGATCTCCTCCGCGGGCACCACGAGCTGGGAGACCGGCGAACCCATCGATCCTCGGGCCGGGGCGAAGCTGCGCGAGCTCGGATTCGACCCTTCGGGCCACCGGGCGCGCCAGGTCACCCCGGAGGAGCTGCGCGACGTGGACCTGGTGCTGGCCCTGGACCACGATCACGTCGGGCCGCTCGAGCGGATCGGCGGGCGCGGCGTCTCCGGTCGCCTCCACATGCTGCGCGAGTTCGATCCCGAGGCCCCGGAGGACCTGGGCATCCGCGACCCCTGGTACGGCGACAGCAGCGACTTCGAGGACACCGCGCGCAAGATCGAGGCCGCCTCCCGGGGCATCGTCGAGCACGTGCGCGGGCACCTCCCGGGCCGCGGCTGAGCCCTCGCCGCCCCGCGCCGCACAGCGTCCGCCCGCGCCGCACAGCGTCCGTCCGGGCCGGACATCGCCCGCCCCGCATCCTGCGCCCGCATGAGATCCTGGCATCCCGCGATGCAGGAGGACCTCCGATGACCATGTCTGCGGCGGATCCCCTCCGCCTTGACACCCTCGCACTCGCCCGCGCGCTGCGCGACGGAGAGGTCGATGTCCGCGAGCACACGGACAGGGTCTTCGCACAGGCCCGCTCCGTCGGCCCCCGTGTCGGCGCCTTCGCGCATCTGCTCGAGGACCGCAGCCGCACCCAGGCCGAGGCGGCCGCCCAGGAGCTCGCCGCTGCGCGCAGCGACTCCGAGCGCGATGCGCTCGCGCGCACGCGCCCCCTGCTCGGTGTGCCGCTGCCCATCAAGGACCTCACCCGGATCCAGGGCGAGCCGTTCGAGGCGGGCAGCGCGGTGCTGGCCGGCACGCGCGCGGATGTCAGCGACGGCGTCGCCCAGGACATCCTCGACGCGGGCACCGTGACCATCGGGAAGACGACAACCCCCGAGTTCGGCCTGCCCTGCTACACCGAGCCCGCCACCACGGCGCCCGCCCGCACGCCCTGGGACACGCGCCGCACCGCCGGCGGCTCGAGCGGAGGAGCGGCCGCGGCCGTCGCGAGCGGCATCGTGCCGATCGCCCAGGGGTCCGACGGCGGCGGCTCCATACGCATCCCCGCCGCGTGCTGCGGCATCGTCGGCATCAAGCCCTCGCGAGGGCTGGTCTCCCCGGGGCCTCACGGCGCCGAGGGGCCGGGCCTGGTGACCGACGGGATCCTCGCCCGCACCGTGCGCGACGCGGCACTCGGGCTCGACCTGATCGCCCATGTGCGCCCCGGCGACGCCTGGGGCCGACGTGCCCCTCGCGATGGCTGTCTCGCACCGCTCGAGCAGGCCTCCGGCGGACTGCCCGGCACCGGCGGCAGTGGCCTGCGCATCGGCGTGCTCACCGAGCCCCTCGCGATCGCGACCGACGTGCACCCGGCCGCGCTGCGCGCCGTCGAGCGCGCGAGCTCCCTGCTGCGCACGCTCGGACACGAGGTCACGACGGTGCCCGCGCCCTTCCATACCACGCGCTGGCGCACGTTCATGCCCCTGTGGACCGTGGGCGCCGCCGCCCTGGACCTCCCGCCCGAGGCCGAGGCCCTGCTCCTGCCGCTCACCCGCTGGCTGCGCGAGCGCGGGCGCGAGTACGACGGCCGCGCCGTCACCGGCGCCCTCGCGGGGATGCAGATGCTGGCCCGTGAGGTGGGGGAGGCCTTCGACGGCCTCGACGTCGTGATCACCCCGTCCCTCGCCGCGCCCCCCGCATTCCCGGCCGACCTCCAGCTGGAGGATCCCGAGGCGGACTTCGACGCCCAGTGCGCCTTCACCCCCTGGACGAGCACCTGGAACATGACCGGTCGCGCGGCGATGTCGGTGCCCCTGCACAGGGAGGAGATCGACGGCGTCGAGCTCCCCTTCGGCGTGCAGCTGGGCGCCGTGCGCGGCGGTGACGACGAGCTCCTGCTCGCCCTCGCCGCCCAGCTCGAACGGGCCGATCCCTGGCCGCTCGTGCGCGAGGTCGCTGTGCCATGAGCGGCGGACAGGGACCGAACGGGGCGTCGGGCCCGACGGGTCCGACGGCCGTGCGCGTGGACGTGTGGCTGTGGAGCGTGCGCCTGTTCCCGACCCGTTCCGCCGCCACGGCGGCCTGCCGCGGCGGGCACGTGCGGCGCGACGGCGACCTCGTGAAGGCCTCGCAGCGGATCTCCGTGGGGGACGAGCTGCGGGTGCGTCGTCCCGGACGGGAGCGGATCGTCGTGGTCACCCGGCTGCTCGAGAAGCGCGTCGGCGCGCCCGTCGCCCGCGAGGCCTACGAGGACCATTCGCCGGAGCCCGCGCCGCAGCTGCTCGCTGCGCCGCCCCGCCGCGACCGCGGCGCCGGCCGGCCCACCAAGAAGGACCGGCGGGAGATGGACCGTCTGCGGGGTCGCGGGATGGCTTCCGCCGAGGCCCTCGGCGAGACCTCGGACGACCTCAGGCCCGGGAGAGCAGCTCGCGACGATTGACCGTGAGACGGTCCAGCAGCTCCCTCTCGTGCGCCGTGGCCTTCGGGCTCGCCCCGTCGGCCAGCAGCCGCTGACGGGTCGAGGCGAGCTCCGCGGACTCCCGGATGAAGCGCTTCATGACGGGAAGGGCGCCCATCGTGCGCGCCCAGGAGCGGCCCTCGCGCCGTCCCTTCCAGGTCCCCAGCATGGTGACCTCCTCGTGCGTGAGCCAGCCGAGGTTCGCGTACTCGCCCAGGCGCACGCGCGTCAGGCGCGACTCGTCCCAGACCAGGACGGCGATCAGAGCGAGCCACAGGGCCGAGAGCGCGAACTCGAGCAGCAGCATGACGATCAGGCCCCCGAGACCGGGGAACAGGAACGAGGACAGGTTCCACATGCAGTGCAGGAACATGCCCGGCCACGTCGCCACGAAATAGACGAGCGCGCCCGGCACGGTGCCCCACTTGCGTGCGACGAGGCCCATGATCACGCCGGTCAGAGAGGTGTAGATGGCGTGGCCGAAGATGCCGATGATCCCGCGGATCACCACCGAGACCGCGACGCCCGAGGCCGCGCCGTGGTCCCAGGCGGTCCCGTAGTACGTGATGTTCTCGGTGAACGCGAATCCGCCGCCGATGAGGGCCCCGTAGACGAGGCCGTCGAGCGGGCCGTTGAAGTAGCGCCGTCCCACCAGGAACAGCACCACCAGGCCGAGACCCTTCGCGCTCTCCTCGGTGAAGGGCGCGCTGATCACGGCCCCCACGAACGAGGCGGCGCCCTCGTCGCCCGTCACCTGGTAGGCGAGGATCGAGACCCCGGTGTTGACCACGTACGCTGTGCCCGCGGCGGCTGCTGCGCCCCACAGCACGGCGCTGATCAGCAGGGGGATCGGCTGGGGATCCCAGCGGTCCGCGAGCACGATCACCCCGATGATGACGACGAGGGAGAACGAGGCGAGGACAGCCTCGAGCACCCAGGCACCGGGACTCGAGCCCTCCAGCACGTACAGCAGGAACAGCAGGGTGAGCAGCACGAGCAGCCCGAGACCCAGGAGCACCGCGAGGATCCAGCCCAGCACGATCGGCAGCGGCATGCCCGCCTTCGGCTGCTGCTGGACCTCCTGGATGCGACGGGTCTGCGTCGCCCACGCCGAATCCGGCTGCGCCTGCTGCGGGCGCTGCACCGGTGCGGGAGCGAAGCGCGCACGGGTCAGCGGCCCGGCGGGACGGCTCGAGGTGTCGTACAGGCGCGGCAGCTCGTAATGGACGTACTGACCGCCCGGCTGCCCCTGGCTCTGGCTCTGCCCCTGGCCCTGCGGGCCCGGTCCGCCCTGCGGAGCGGAGCCATGGCCCGTGAACGGCTGCTGCCCGGGCCCCTGCTGTCGACCGGGCGCCTGCTGTCGACCGGGCGCCTGCTGCTGCTCCCGGGGCGGAGGCTGGAGCGGGCGCCGCTGCGGAGGCTGCTGCGGGGGCTGAGGGGCGGACGGCGGATGCGTCATGGGGTCCTCGTGGGGAACGGGAACGGCGGGCGGGAGCCGAGGAGGCGCCGGAGTGCCGATGCTACCGGGAGGGTGATCCCGCGTCCGGGGAGGGCCGACGAATGTGGACGACGGTCTCGGTCCCGTCACTCTCCGCGAGTATCGTGATGCAGGCCATGGGAAGGCAGGGGTTGAGCGGAATAGACTCAACTTCCCTGACGTTGCAACGTGTGACGGGTCGCGACGGACCGTGCCCCGCCGTGCGCCTCGTCGAGGGTGCGCGTGCGGTCTTGGTCCTCGCAGCGGCCCGGAATCGACCATCCACGAACCGGAGGCAGCGACTGTGGAGTTCCACTTCACCACCCGTTCCCAGGAAGCCGTGGCCCAGGCCGCCGAACGGGCGGCGGAGCTCGGCAACCCCCAGGTCGTCGCGATCCACCTGCTGTGGGCTCTCGCCCAGCAGAAGGACGGCATCGCGCGCGCCCTGCTCGAGAAGGTCGGGGCGGACCCCGACCGCATCGTCGAACGCTCGACCCGGGCGATCGACGCCCTGCCGCGCGTGAGCGGCAGCGACACCCATCCGACCTTCGTCGGCAGCGGCTACGACGCCCTCGAGGCGGCGCGCCGCGAGGCCGACGAGGCCGGCCGCACCCATCTGTCCACCGAGCACCTCCTGATCGGCATCGCGCTCGGCAAGGACGACGCCGCACGGCTGCTCGCCGATTTCGGCGCGACGCCCCGCACGCTGCGCGATGCCCTTCCCGCACTGATCGGAGAGAACCCCATGGATACGGAGAACCCTGAATCGACCTTCGAGAGCCTGGAGAAGTTCGGCCTCGACCTCACCGAGCAGGCCCGCGAGGGCAAGCTCGACCCCGTGATCGGCCGCGACGCCGAGATCCGCCGCGTGGTGCAGGTGCTCAGCCGCCGCACCAAGAACAACCCCGTGCTGATCGGCGAGCCCGGCGTCGGCAAGACCGCCGTCGTCGAGGGCCTCGCCCAGCGCATCGTCGCGGGCGACGTCCCGGCGTCCCTGCGGGACAAGACCCTGATCTCCCTCGATCTGTCCTCGATGGTGGCCGGCTCGAAGTACCGCGGCGAGTTCGAGGAGCGGATGAAGGCCGTCCTCGACGAGATCCGCACGTCCAACGGCCAGATCATCACGTTCATCGACGAGCTGCACACGGTCGTCGGCGCCGGCGGCGGCGGTGACGGCTCGATGGACGCGGGCAACATGCTCAAGCCCATGCTCGCCCGCGGCGAGCTGCGCATGGTGGGCGCGACCACCCTCGACGAGTACCGCGAGAACATCGAGAAGGACCCGGCCCTCGAGCGCCGCTTCCAACAGGTCTTCGTCGGCGAGCCCAGCGTCGAGGACACCATCACGATCCTGCGCGGGCTCAAGGACAAGTACGAGGCCCACCACAAGGTCTCGATCACCGATGCCGCGCTGGTCGCCGCCGCGACGCTCTCGGACCGCTACATCTCCGGCCGGCAGCTGCCGGACAAGGCGATCGACCTGGTCGACGAGGCAGCGTCGCGCCAGCGCATGGAGCTCGACTCCTCGCCGGTGGAGCTCGACATCCTGCGCCGCCAGGTGGACCGTCTGAAGATGGAGGAGCTGGCCCTGCAGGGCAGCGACGATCCCGGCAGCCAGGCGCAGCTCGAATCGGTGCGCGGCCAGCTGGCCGACCGCACGGAGAAGATGGACGAGCTCTCGGTGCGCTGGGAGCGCGAGAAGGCCGGGCTGAACAAGGTCGGCGACCTCAAGGCGCAGCTCGAGCAGCTGCGCATGCAGGCCGATCGCGCCCAGCGCGAGGGCGACCTCACCGCCGCCTCGAAGATCCTGTACGGCGACATCCCCGCGCTCAAGAGCCAGCTCGTGGACGCCGAGGAGGTCGAGGCCTCGGGCGAGGCCGAGGAGTCCCGCCCGCTGGTCTCCGATCGCGTGGGTCCCGACGACATCGCCGAGGTGGTCTCCAACTGGACCGGCATCCCCGCCGGGCGCATGCTGCAGTCCGAGACGCAGAAGCTCCTGGACATGGAGGACATCATCGGTGAGCGCCTGATCGGGCAGCGTCAGGCCGTCACCGAGGTCTCCGACGCCGTGCGGCGTGCCCGTGCGGGCATCGCCGACCCGAACCGTCCCACCGGATCGTTCCTGTTCCTGGGGCCGACGGGCGTGGGCAAGACCGAGCTGGCGAAGTCGCTCGCGCAGTTCCTGTTCGACGACGAGCGTGCGATGACCCGCATCGACATGTCGGAGTACGGGGAGAAGCACAGCGTCTCCCGCCTGGTCGGCGCCCCTCCGGGATACGTCGGCTACGAGGAGGGCGGCCAGCTCACGGAGGCGGTCCGCCGCCGCCCGTACACGGTCGTGCTGCTGGACGAGATCGAGAAGGCCCACCCGGACGTCTTCGACATCCTGCTGCAGGTCCTCGACGACGGCCGCCTGACCGACGGCCAGGGCCGCACGGTGGACTTCCGCAGCACGATCCTGATCCTCACCTCGAACCTGGGGGCCCACTTCCTGCAGGACCAGGCGCTCAGCGAGAAGGAGCGCCGCGACAACGTCATGAACGTGGTGCGGGCGAGCTTCAAGCCCGAGTTCCTGAACCGCCTGGACGACGTCATCATGTTCGACGCCCTCGACCGCGGGCAGCTCGCCCGGATCGTGCGCCTGCAGGTGGCCTCGGTCTCCGCGCGGCTCGCCGAGCGCCGGATCACCCTCGACGTCGACGACGCCGCGACCCAGTGGCTCGCCGACGAGGGCTTCGATCCGCTCTACGGGGCGCGCCCGCTGAAGAGGCTCGTGCAGAAGGAGATCGGCGATGCCCTGGCGCGCATGATCCTGCGCGGCACGGTGCACGACGGGGACCACGTCTCCGCGGGCGTCGTGGCCGACGGGTCGGGTCTCGAGCTGCACGTGGTCGGCTCCGCGGAGGACGGCGACCTGCGGGAGTCGGATGCCGATGCCCGCGAGGCGGAGGACGCGATCCTCGAGGACACCTCCGCCCCGCAGGACACCGCGGCCCCGGTCGACCTCTCGGACGTCGACCTCGGCAGCGAGGACGACAGGGCGCAGCGCTGACGTCCCGCCCTCCGCGGGGTGAGACCCCGGCCCGCAGGGCCCCATCCGCCATCGCGGCGGATGGGGCCCTGCGGCATCCGGCGCCGTTCCTCACTCGTCCCAGGGCATGGGGGCGACCCTCCGGCGCATCTCCAGCAGAGGCTCGGTGTCGGTGAGGTTGGTCCTGCGGCGCTCGAAGTCCTCCATGAATCCGTCGACCTCCCGCTGGTGCGCGCGCATCTCGTCGCCGTCGATGCCCGTGCCCTGGAAGATCGGGGAGTCGAGGATGTCGGCCTCCGCCTCCAGCTGCGTCGAGATCATCGGTCCGAAGGACGTGATCGGCGTGGTGGTCGCGGTGTGCGCGGCGATCCCCAGCTCGCGGTAGGCGCCGGTCTCCATGGCGCGTGCGGCGCCGGGGAGATCCCCGTCGCCCAGGGCGCCGCCCACCTCGTCCTTGGTCTGCAGGACGCCGCCGAGCAGCTGATCGGTGCCTGACAGCATCGAGCCGACGGCGGACTTCTCGCCGAACAGCGCCTCGTCGGGTGCGTGGGAGAGCCGCATGGCGGCGAACAGCGGAGCCGTCTCCTCGCCGAGGCCGTGCTCGGTCGCGAACGACTCCATCCGCCCGCGCATGGACTCGACGTGCTCCCGGGCATCCAGCGCGGCCTGGGCCTCGCCGGCATAGGGCACGCGCGCGAGCAGCGAGTGCCGCAGCTCGGATCCCTGCTGCTCATGGCTCGGGTCGAGGTCGAAGGACGGATCATGGGGGCGCACCGGTGCATCGAGCGCCGCCGCGCGCTCGCGCACCGCCTCCGCGAGACCGGGGTCGATCGGATGGGCGAAGGGCTTCCCCGGAGACAGCCAGCCGGGGACCGGACGCCGGGCGAGCTCGAAGAGCTTCTTCGCGAGCTCGGAGGAGGTCTCGTCCACCCAGCGGCTCATGCCCTCCGGATCGTCATATCCCAGCGGGTGCGGCTCGACGAGATCGTGCACGTCGTCCTCCTCGAGCCCGGTCGCGTCCTCGAACAGGTCGAAGAGACCGTTGCGCGCCATCGCGCCGAGATCGAGGCCGTCGGCCCCGGAGCCCGGACCGATCTGCGCCCCGCCCGGGACGATCTGCGCCCCGCCAGCCCCTTCCGCGCCGCTCACCCGCTCCTGCTCATCGGCCTGGGATCGCAGAACATCGGAGAGGGCATGCAGGCTCGCGCTGTGCGAGCGCAGCTGCCGCCCCGCGGTCGCGGCAGCTGCGCGGAAGGCCTCCGCGTCGGGCCCCTCCCACCGCAGGCCGCCGGCGGCATCGAGCACGCCCGCCCGTGCCTCCAGGCCTGTGGCGGCGCTCTCGAACCGCCGGGCGAGCTGCTGCATCTGCACCGTGTCGCATCCCAGGAATCCACTCATGCCGCGGACGCTACGCAGATGAGGCTGCGCTCGCCGGGGGAGCGGCGCCGCTGTGGAGAACTCGCGGTGGGGAGGAGTCGTCAGGGCCGCGGAGCGCCGCGTCCACGGGTCCGAAGGGCAGAAACCTTCGCGCCCCTCCCGCCGCCCGTGCTTCCCTGGGCGGCATGACCACGCACCCCACGACACCGGCCGGCGCCGGCGCCCGGCCCGCGCAGCCCGCACAGTCCACGCTGAAGACCCTGCTCGGCACGGGGATCGGCAACGCCCTCGAGTGGTACGACTGGAACATCTACGCGAGCTTCGCGGTGTACTTCTCCGCCCAGGCGTTCAACGGTGACGACAAGGCCTCGGACTTCCTGGCGACCATGGCGATCTTCGCCGTCGGCTTCGTCGCACGCCCCTTCGGCGGCGTCGTCTTCGGCTGGATCGGCGACCGCATCGGCCGCAAGCACGGCCTGACCATCGCCGTGCTCTGCGCCTCGGCGGGATCTCTGCTCATCGCGCTGCTGCCCACCTACGGCCAGATCGGCGTCGCCTCCTCCGCCCTGCTGCTCGTGGCGCGCCTCGTGCAGGGCCTCGCCCATGGCGGCGAGCTGCCCAGCGCCCAGACCTACCTGGCCGAGCACGCGCCGCGGAACCGGCGGGGGTTCTGGGCCAGCTCGATCTACGTCACGGGCACGCTGGGGCTGCTCGCGGGGCTCGTCGTCGGCCTGGTCCTCTCCGGCGTGCTCACGGAGGCGCAGATGAGCGCGTGGGGCTGGAGGATCCCGTTCGCGGGCGGCGCCGTCCTGGGGCTCGTCGCCCTCTGGATCCGCAGCTCCATGGACGAGTCCGAGGTGTTCGAGGAGAACAGGGCACAGCAGGAGGCCAGCGGCTCCAGGGCCAACGTCTGGCTCGCGCTCGCGCGCAACTGGCGCACCGGGCTCATCGTCATCGGCATGACCGCGGGCCTCACGGTCTGCTACTACGTGTGGTCGGTGTCGATGGCCTCGCTCGCCCAGCAGAACCTCGGCTATTCCGGTTCCGAGGCCTTCGAGGCCTCGATGATCGGCAACGTCGTGCTGATCATCGCCCTGCCGCTGTGGGGCATCGCCTCGGACCGCGCGGGCAGGAAGACCTGCGCGGTGATCGCCCTGCTGGGGTCCGCGATCGCCTACATCCCGCTGGTGCTGCTGATCCAGGGCGAGTTCTGGCAGCTGACCCTCGCGATCTGCGTGCAGCTCGCGCTCCTGGCCGGCTTCCTCTCCCACGCCCCCGCGATGTACGCGGAGATGTTCTCGACCGCCGAGCGCACGAGCGGCTTCGGCATCCCCTACGCGATCGCGATCGCCGTGTTCGGCGGCACCGCGCCGTACGTGAACACCTTCGTCTCGACCCATGTGGGCTCGGGCACCGGCGGGCAGATCGCCTTCGGCATCTACGCGATCGCGCTGCTCGTGATCTCCACGCTCACCATCGTCCTGTGCCTGCCCGAGACCAGGGGCAAGGACCTGCGCGAGGTCGGCTCCGCCTCCGTCGAGGGCGCCGCGGGCGTCGCGACGTCGCCCCGGTGACGCCGCCCCGCTGACGGCGCCGGGCCCCGGCGCCGATGCGGGGGCCGACGGGGATCTCGCCCCGTCGGCCCGCCGTGATCAGACGACGATGTTCACGAGCTTCGGCGCGCGCACGATGATCTTGCGGATCTCGGCGTCGCCGATCAGCTCCTGGACCCGGGCCTCGGCGAGGACGGCCTCCTGCAGGGCGTCCTCGCCGATCTCGGGATCGACCTCGAGGCGGTGGCGGACCTTGCCCTTGATCTGGACCACGCAGGTGACGGCCTCGGCCTTCACCAGCTCCGGATCGGCCGCGGGGAAGCGCTCGCGCGTCACCGTGCCCTCGTGCCCCAGGCGCGTCCACAGCTCCTCCGCCAGGTGCGGGGCGAAGGGGGCGAGCATGATCACCAGCGGCTCGACGGCCTCGCGCGGGGAGGCCCCGGACTTCGTCAGCTGATTGACCAGCTCGATGAGCTTCGCGATGGCCGTGTTGAACCCGAAGGTCTCCATGTCGCGGGAGACGCCGTCGATCGTCCGATGCACCGCCTGCTTCGTGGGCAGGTCGGCCGGATCCTCGCTCACGCGCAGCTCGCCGCTGTCCTCGTCGATGATCAGGCGCCACAGCCGCTGCAGGAACCGCTGCGAGCCCACGACGGCGCGGGTCTCCCAGGGACGGGAGTCCTCGAGCGGGCCCATCGACATCTCGTACACGCGGAAGGTGTCCGCCCCGTACTCGTCGTACATGTCGTCCGGGGTGACGGCGTTCTTCAGGCTCTTGCCCATCTTGCCGTACTCCTGCGTGACCTTCTCCCCACGGTGGGTGAAGGTCCCGTCGGACTCCTCGACGACCTCGTCGGCCGGGACGTACATGCCGCGCGCATCGGTGTACGCGAAGGCCTGGATGTATCCCTGGTTGATGAGCCGGTGGAAGGGCTCCTGGCTGGAGACGACGCCCCGGTCGAACAGCACCTTGTGCCAGAACCGCGCGTACAGCAGGTGCAGCACGGCGTGCTCGACGCCGCCGACGTAGAGGTCGACGCCGCCCACGTCGCCCTCGCGGCGCGGGCCCATCCAGTAGCGCTCGTTGTCCGGATCGACCGCGTGGGCGGCGTCCGAGGGGTCGATGTAGCGCAGCTGGTACCAGGACGAACCCGCCCACTGGGGCATCGTGTTCGTCTCGCGCAGGTACTCCTTGGGGCCCTCGCCCAGGTCCAGCGTCACGTGCGTCCACTCGGTCGCGCGCGAGAGCGGGGTCTGCGGCTCGGTCTCGGCGTCCAGCGGGTCGAAGGTCTTCGGGGAGAAGTCCGTGACCTCGGGCAGCTCGACGGGCAGCATGCTCTCGGGCAGCGCGATCGGCGTCTCCGGGTCGGCGGGGTCGTAGACGATCGGGAAGGGCTCGCCCCAGTAGCGCTGACGGGAGAACAGCCAGTCCCGCAGACGGTAGGTGGTGCGGGCGCGCCCGAAGCCCTTCGCGGTCGCGTACTCGGTGGCCAGGCGCTTGGCCTCGTCCTTGTCCAGGCCGTCCAGGTCCAGCTCGTCGTTCCGCGAGTTGATCTTCGCGCCCTCGCCGGTCCAGGCGCCGCCCTCGAAGTCGGCGGGCGGCTGGACGGTGCGGATGATCGGCAGCTCGAAGCGGTCGGCGAAGGCGAAGTCGCGCTCGTCCTCCGCGGGGACGGCCATGATCGCGCCGGTGCCGTAGCCGGTGAGCACGTAGTCCGCGGTGAACACGGGCAGGCGGCGGCCGTCCATGGGGTTCACGGCGAACAGGCCGGTGAACACGCCGGTCTTCTCCCGGTCCTCGGCGGTGCGATCCTCCTCGCCCGCCGCGGCCGCGCGCTGCTGGTAGGCGCGCACGGCCTCGCGCGGGCTCGCGGCTCCGCCCGTCCACGCGTCCTTCGTGCCCTCGGGCCATGCCTCCGGGAGGGAGTCGACGTCGCTCAGCAGGGAGTGCTCGGGGGCCAGCACGCAGAAGGTCGCGCCGAACAGCGTGTCGGCCCGGGTCGTGAAGACCTCGAAGCCCGCGCCGTCCCCGTCGCGGCCCGCGATGCCGAAGGCGATCTGGGCGCCGTGGGAGCGGCCGATCCAGTTGCGCTGCATGGAGCGCACGGCCTCGGGCCACTGGACGCGGTCCAGGTCCTCGAGCAGGCGGTCGGCAAAGGTCGTGATGCGCATGTTCCACTGGCGCAGGGTGCGCCTGAAGACGGGGAAGTTGCCGCGCTCGGAGCGCCCCTCGGAGGTGACCTCCTCGTTCGCCAGCACCGTGCCCAGTCCCGGGCACCAGTTCACGGGCGTCTCGGAGATGAAGGCCAGGCGGAACGAAGCCGCCAGGTCGCGGATCTCCTTCTCGGAGGCTCCCGCCAGGTCCGCGGTGCTGCGTCCCGCCCAGTCCTCGGGCAGGGCGATGCCCTGGCGCTCGGCCAGTGCGAAGGGGTCGACGGTCCCCGCGCGCAGCTCCTCGACCAGCTCGGAGATCGGGCGGGCGCGCCCGCGCACACCGTCCGCGTTCGGGGCCGACGGGTCGTACCAGGAGTCGAAGACCTGCAGGAAGATCCACTGCGTCCACTTCACGAACTCCGGGTCCGTGGTCGCGAAGGAGCGGCGCGGATCGTGGCTCAGGCCCAGGCGGTGCAGCTGGCGGCGCATGTTGGCGATGTTCGCCTCGGTGGTGGTGCGCGGGTGCGTGCCGGTCTGCACGGCGTACTGCTCGGCGGGCAGGCCGAAGGCGTCGTAGCCCATCGTGTACAGCACGTTCCTGCCGAGCGTGCGCTGGTACCGGGCGATCACGTCGGTCGCGATGTAGCCGAGCGGATGGCCCACGTGCAGCCCCACCCCGGAGGGATAGGGGAACATGTCCATGATGTACATCTTCTCGGGCAGGTCCGCCGGGGCCGTGCCGTCCGCGAGCGGCCCCACGGGGTTCACGGCGTCGTAGGTGCCGTCCTCGTCCCAGCGCTTCTGCCAGCGCTCCTCGATGCTCCGGGCCATCTCGGCCGTGTAGCGGAAGGGTGCCTCGCTCATGGATGTCTGTCCTTCTCGGTGGTGGTCCTGGGGCCCGTGCCCGCTCCGGCACAAAAAAACCCCCGCACAGGCGAGGGGAGCCGCGTCGGTGTCCGATCCCCGGGGCCGAGGGCTGGGGCGGACGCATGTCCGGCGCGGCTACGGAAGCAGGAGCGAACGAGCCACGGGGCGATCCTATCGCGACCCGTCGTCGGGGTCACGGAGGACCCGGTCACGCGCTCATCACGCCGGAGACGATCAGCAGGGTGATCACGGTGCCGACCGTGGTCAGCAGCACGGTGTCCCGGGCGAGGTTCTCGGCGGCCTTGTACTGGGAGGCGGCGACGAACACGTTCTGCGCCGTGGGCAGCGCGGCCATCACCACGACCGCGAAGAGATCGTGACCGCCGAGCCCGAGCAGCAGTCCCAGGCCGAGCGCGATCAGGGGCATCACGGCGAGCTTGAAGGCGGTGGCGATCGCGATCAGTCCGCGGTAGCCGTCGTCCTTGGCGAGCGGCGCCGAGCCGATCAGCGAGATCCCGTAGGCCAGCAGCATGGCGGGGATCGCCATGTCCGCGATCGAGCCGAAGGGCTGCAGGATCACCTCCGGCAGCTTCACCCCGCACACGACGAGAACGATCCCGACCACGGCGGCCACGATCGTCGGGTTCGAGGCGATGTTGCGCAGCACGCCCGCGGGGGAGGGGCGCATCTTCGTGGTCACGGCGTGCAGCACGAACAGGTACAGCGGCGTGTAGATCGCCTGCTGGAAGAGGATCACGGGCAGCGCGTGCGAGGTGTCGCCCAGCACGTAGGCGGCGATCGGGAAGCCCATGTTCGCGCCGTTGACCACGGAGCCGCTGATCGCGGTGACCACCAGCTCCGCTCCGCGGCGCTTCGTCAGCAGGCGCACGATCAGCAGGAGCAGTCCGCCCGAGACGAGTCCGGAGACCCCGGCGATGAGCATGGGCGTGGACAGCACCTGCCCCAGGTCCGACTCGAGCAGCGAGGTGAGCACGAGGCACGGGGAGGCCAGGAAGAACGTGGTGCGGTTCAGGACGAAGCGCCCCTGCTCGCCGAGCACGCCCGTGCGCCCGACGATCCAGCCGATCGCGATCAGGCACCAGACGATGAAGAACCCGGAGAGGACCCCTGTCACGACTCAGCGCACCCGTGCGCGGCTCAGCGGCCGGTGCGCTGGTCGGGCATGCCGGGCACGGGCTCGGCGGGGTCGTCGCCCACCTTCACCACGCGGTTCGCGCCGTCCACGTGCACCACGCGGGGGTGGTGGTCGGCGGCCTCCTGCGCATCGAACAGGCCGTAGGCGATGAGGATGACGAGGTCGCCCGGGACCACCAGGTGCGCGGCCGCTCCGTTGATGCCGATGACGCCGCTGTCGCGCTCGCCCGTGATCGCGTAGGTCTCGAGCCGGGCGCCGTTGGTGACGTCCACGATCGAGACCTGCTCGTTCTCGAGGATCCCGGCGGCGTCCATGAGCGCCGCGTCGATCGTCACCGAGCCGACGTAGTGCAGATCGGCCTGGGTCACGGTCGCGCGGTGGATCTTCGAGGTCATGAGTGTGCGCATCATCGGTGCCATTGTCCCACGGGCACACCGGACCGGCGAGGCGCGACCACCCCGTGAGGCGGCCTGTGACGAGCGCCGCGTCGGCCCCGGATCCCGGGCGTCGTCGGGCCGACGGCGGGGCGGCGCTGTCCGGTCGACGGGAGGCATTGCGCACCCGCATGCCCCGCACGGCCTCGCGCGAGCGCGCTGTGCGCGATGATGGACGGGCGCTCCGCCCGATCGACGATCCGATCGCAGGCCCGATGCACGGCCGGATCGGGACACCGATCGGCCCCGAGGGGCGCCCCGACCCAGGAGGACCCCCGATGCCCAAGGCACGCCGCCGCAGCGCCCACAGCACGTCCCGCTTCGAGGACATGGCGCTCAGCGAGGAGCTGCTCGCCGTCCTCGCCGAACAGGGCCTGACCCGCGCCTTCGAGATCCAGGAGGCGATCCTCCCCGACGCCCTCGCGGGCCGCGACGTGATGGCCCGCGCCGAGACCGGCTCCGGCAAGACGCTCGCCTTCGCGCTCTCGATGTGCGCCCGCTTCCGAGGGCGCAAGGTCCACCGCCGTCGCCCGCTCGGCCTCGTGCTGGTGCCCACCCGCGAGCTCGCCGTGCAGGTCGTGGACACCTTCCACCCGTTCGCGCGCGCGGTGGGCATCCGCGCGCAGCTCGTCGCCGGCGGGATGAACATCGAGAAGCAGGCCGAGGCCCTGCGTCGGGGCGCGGAGATCGTCGTCGCCACCCCCGGCCGTCTGATCGACCTCGCCGCCCGCGATGCCCTCTTCCTCGACCGCATCGAGACGACCGTCGTGGACGAGGCCGATCACATGGCCGACCTCGGCTTCCTCGACCAGGTCGGGGAGATCCTCGCCGCGACCCCCATGGGCACCCAGAAGATGCTGTTCTCCGCGACCCTCGACGGACAGGTCGAGACCCTCGTCGACAGCTTCCTCGTCGACCCCGTCGAGCACGAGACCACCCCCGTCGCCGCCGCGGTGAAGACCATGTCCCACCACGTGCTCGCGATCTCCCCCAAGGCCAAGCGCGAGGTCATCGCGCAGCTCGCCGCGCGCCGCGGGCGCACCCTCGTGTTCACGCGCACCCAGCTGGGCGCCGAGCGCGTCGCGGCCGAGCTCGTCGAGGTCGGCGTGCAGGCGGCGGCGCTGCACGGCAACAAGCAGCAGGGGCTGCGCACCAACGTCCTCGCCGGCTTCCGCGAGGGCGACTTCCCCGTGCTGGTGGCGACCGACGTCGCGGCCCGCGGGCTGCACATCGACGACGTGAGCATGGTCGTCCACGCCGATCCCGCGACCGACGCCAAGGAGTACGTGCACCGCTCCGGGCGCACGGCGCGAGCGGGCGCCGCCGGCAGCGTCGTCACCCTCGCCCTGCCGCACCAGACCCGCGGCACCCGCGCCGTGCTCGAGGCGGCCGAGGTCGAGCCCGCATGGGAGGAGGCCCGCAGCGCCGACGCCCAGGCCCTCATCGACCTGGGCGGCCGCACGCCCTCGGGCGAACCGGCCCCCGACCCGGCGAAGATCAAGCACAAGGGCGCCCCCCGCAAGCTCCGCCTCTCCGGCGGCGTGGCGAACGGGGAGGGCGCGAACGCCGCGCGCGCCGAGGAGCGCCGCACGAACGAGGAGCTCCGCGCCGCCTGGGACGAGGAGGCAGCCGCCGAGGGCGGGCCCTCGGCCGGTCGAGGCGGCCGGCGCGGAGCGGCCGGCTCCGGCGGGCGCGGCCCCGGTGGACGGGGGTCCGGCGGACGCTCCGGCGCAGGACGCTCGACCGGCCAGCGCAGCGGAGGCCGCACGAGCGGCCGCACCGGACAGGGCCGCACGGGGGGTGCACGATCGGGCGGTGCGCGCTCCGGCCGCGCACAGGGCGGCGCCCGCTCCGGCGGCGATCCCGCCTCCGGGCGGTCCGGTCGCGGCTCTCAGGGCGGCCGCGGCGGCCAGAGCGGTCGCGGAGGCTCCCAGGGCGGCCGCGGCGGCCAGAGCGGTCGCGGAGGCTCCCAGGGCGGCCGCGGCGGCGCGCAGGGACGCGGAGGCTCCCAGGGCGGTCGCGGCGGTCGCCGTGGCGGCGGGGGAGCGGGCCCGCGCAGGGGCGGACGATGAGCATCAGCCTGTTCGACCTGTTCAGCATCGGGATCGGACCGTCGAGCTCCCACACCGTGGGTCCCATGCGGGCCGCGAGCCTCTTCGCCCGGGAGGTGCTCGAGGATCGGGAGACCGGTCCGCGCATCGCGGACGTCGGCGTGCACCTGTACGGCTCGCTCGCCGCGACCGGCCAGGGCCACGGGACGCTCGACGCGATCGTGATGGGACTCGAGGGCGCCGACCCGGAGACCGTCGACCCTGTGGCCGGTCGCGAGCGGGTCGCGCGGATCGAGGAAGGGGGCGGGCTCCTGCTGGACGGCCGTCTCCCCGTCGCCCTGCGGCCCTCCTCGATCGTGCTGCACCCCCTGACCTTCCTTCCCCAGCACTCCAACGGCATGACCTTCGAGGCGTACGACGCCTCCGGCGAGGTGATCGCGAGCCGGCCCATGTTCTCCGTGGGCGGCGGCTTCGTCGTCGATGCCGCGGACATGGACCAGTCGATCGCCGAGGTCGCCTCCGAGGAGGCGGGGCAGGCGATCTTCACCACCGGCGCCGAGCTCATGCGCGTGTGCGAGGAGCGCGGGATCTCCGTGTCGGCCGCGATGATGCGGCGCGAGCTGCAGTGGCGCGGCGAGGACGAGATCCGCGAGGGCGCCCTGCGCATCTGGGGCGTCATGAGCGACTGCATCGAGCGCGGCGTGCGCACCCCCGGTGTGCTCCCCGGCGGGCTGGACGTCCAGCGCCGCGCGGCCTCCTGGTACGACTCCCTCAGCGCCGAGGACCCCGGCCACGGCGCCGAATCCGCTCTGGAATGGGTCTCGCTCGCGGCGCTCGCCGTGAACGAGGAGAACGCCGCCGGCGGGCGCGTGGTGACCGCCCCCACCAACGGCGCCGCCGGCATCATCCCGGCCGTCCTCTACTACGCGACCCACTACCTGCGCGACGCCGACCCCGACGACGTCGCCGTGCGCTTCCTGCTCACCGCCGGGGCCATCGGCTCGCTCTACAAGGAGCACGCCTCGATCTCCGGCGCCGAGGTGGGCTGCCAGGGCGAGGTCGGATCCGCCTGCTCCATGGCCGCCGCGGGCCTCGCCGAGGTGATGGGGGCGAAGCCCCGCCAGGTCGAGAACGCCGCCGAGATCGCGATGGAGCACAACCTGGGCCTGACCTGCGATCCCGTGGGCGGACTGGTCCAGGTGCCCTGCATCGAGCGCAATGCGATGGCCGCCGTGAAGGCGATCACCGCCGCCCGTTTCGCGCTGCGCGGCACCGGAGAGCACTTCGTCTCCCTCGACACCGTCATCGAGACCATGCGCCAGACCGGCAAGGACATGTCCGAGCGCTACAAGGAGACCGCCATGGGCGGGCTCGCCGTGACGGCGGTTCCCGTGTCCCTGCCCGAGTGCTGAGGGGCCCTCGGACGAGGACCGGCGCTCGCGCGTGAGCCGCGTCGCATCATGACGTCCTCGTCGCGCGCGTCGCGATGTCCGATTCCTCCGTATTCGCCTGCGTGGGTAGGGTGAGGCGGAGTCGGGCGCCCCGTGCGGGAGCGCCCCGATCGCAAGGGGGAGTCGATGGGATCCAGCGGGAGCGGGGGCGAGCGGAGCAGGGCGGAGAACCCGGTTCCGGGGCCGACGTCGACCCCCCCGTGCGGCCTCGCTGCTGCGCTCCCCGGCGACCCCGCCCTCGGCCCTCACCCCGGACCCGCCCGGAGCTCTGCCCGAGGACACCTTCGGAGCGCGACTGGACGCGGCGATCAACGCGCGCGGGCTCGCTCTCGAGCGCGTGTGCGAGCGGCTGCGCGGAGCAGGGATCGCCCTCTCGCCGTCGACCCTCTCGCTGTGGCGCCACGGCCGCAGCCGCCCGCGGCGCAACAAGGCCATGCGCGCCGTGGCCGAGCTCGAGAACGTGCTGCGCACCCCGCGGGGGTACCTCCTGGACACCCTCGTGCGCAGCCTCCCCGCCCATCACTGGAGCGCCCGGACGGAGACGGAGGACCCGGTCCAGCGGGTGCGTGCGGAGATGGGCCTCGACGAGGGGGACACCGTGCAGCGGCTGCTCGTCCATCACCGCGTCGACATCGATCCGCAGCACCGTCCGATCGGGGTGCGGATCCGCCGCGTGCTGCGCTCGACCCGCGAGACCGTCTCCCGTCTCGGGGTCACCTCCCACGGCAGCGAGGGCGTCCCCCTCGAGCTGGTGCCCGGGCACGGCAGTCGCGTGGGGCGCCAGCGCTCGTGGCCCGAGCGCGGGCTGCTGTTCACCGAGCTCCTGCTGGACGTGCCGATCGCTCCCGGCAGGATCGGCGCTCTCGACTACACGGTCCGGCCCCTCGAGCGCCCTGCCCCCTCGGACGACCTCGAGGGCGGTTACATCGTGCACACCGAGTTCCCCGTCTCGACGATCGTGCTCGAGTGCCGCTTCCCCGTCGGGGCGCTCCCCGCCTCCGCGGCGTCGATCGTGCGCTCGCGCGAGGCCACCGCGCGCTCGAGCGCCGAGCACGCGGTCGACGTGGGCAGGGACGGCATCGCGGCCGTCGTCGCCCACGGGATCGACGAGGGATCCGTGCGTCTGGGATGGACCTGGGGGGCTGCATGACCGCCACGGTGCCCAGGCGCCGCGGGCTCGGCGCCGGCAGCGCCTTCGCGGTGCGGCTGCGGGAGACCATGATCTCGCGCGGCATCGGCTTCGCCGAGCTCGCCGGCATGCTCGCGCGCACGGGCGCGCCGACGTCGCCCGCGACCCTCTCGTACTGGGCGAGCGGGCGCTCCCGGCCCCGCCGCCGCTCGTCCCTGGGGGTGGTGCAGGCTCTCGAGCAGTGCCTCGACCTCGAGGACGGCGAGCTCGTGGACCTCGTGGACATCGACGCCGAGACCTGGCGCTACCGGAGTGCGGCGGAGGCGGCCCGCCTGCTCCCCCGCGGGAAGGAGGCGGAGGACGCCCGTCGCGCGTGGGGCCTGCGCTGGGACGACGGCCTGCGCCGCGAGTACGTGCGCACGGCGCTGGATCTCGATGCTCCCGGCGGCGAGGCGATCCTGCACTACGACGTCGTCCTCACGGCCCAGCGCGGAGGGGCGGACCGGCTCCTCGCGGTGCTCGAGGCGCCGCCGGACCCGCTGGATTCGTCGGACGCACGGGTGGTCGGCGCCGACCTGGGGAGGCGCGTGGCGCTCCCCGGCGGCGCGACCCTCCTCGAGGTCGTGCTGCCGCGCCCCCTCGACGAGGGCGAGGCGGCGGTGCTCGAGCTGGCCTTCCCCCTTCCCGGGGCGATGGAGCGCGGACGGTTCGTCAGCTGGCACATGCGCCCCGCGGATCTCGCCGTCACCGAGGTGCACCTGCCTCGGCGCGAGGGGCCCGGGGAACGGGGCGCACAGGCCGGGCGCGACTGGTCGGTGCGGCGGACCGTCGCGACCGTGGGACGCGCCGGGCGGCGCGTCGACGAGGTGCACGCGGGTTCCCTGCCGCGCGGCGCGCTGCTGCAGAGCGTGATGGCCGAGGTGGCCGCCGCGACCTGCGTCCTCGAGTGGGAGTGAGGGCGCGCGGCGACGGGGCGCAGGGGCCCTCTGCCCGACAGCATGCGAGAGTGCTAGCATGCTCGCATGTCCGGAAGCTCTCCCACGACGGACGGCACCGGCGGCGGCGACCGCAAGGTGCAGTTCAACGTCTACCTGCCCAAGGACCTCGTGGTCGCCGTGAAGCATCGCGCGATCGACGAATCGTCCTCCCTCAGCGCACTCGTCGAGTCGGCGCTGCGCGCGCACCTCGGAAGGAGCGTCGACGATGACGCCCGAGACCACTCCTGAGAACGCCGCATCCGCCGCCGGGACGGACCTGGAGCCCGCCGAGCCGGCCGTCGGCGCGCCAGAGCTCACCGTCTTCCCCCTGCGCTTCACGGCCGATCCGCGCGCGATGATCGCCTTCCTCGTGGAGCTCGGCATGGCCCGCCGCATCACCGCGGGCGACGACGGCTTCGGCGAGCTGCGCGCGGGTGCGGGAGCCGTCATGGTGCACGCCGCCTCCACCAGCGCCACGGGCGCCCGGCCGGGCACCACGGACCTGTGCATGGCGACGCCGTCGGCCGACAGGGCCGCAGAGGCCCTCGAGCGCGAGGGCATCGAGGTCACGGTCTGGGACGAGAGCTATGGCAGGCAGGGCATGATCACCGGGCCCGGCGGCGAGGGCGTCTCGCTGAACGAGGACCAGGTGGACCTCTACGGCTACGAGGGGCACGACGCGTCCCCGGATCCGCGCCTGCACGTGTGCGCGGTGCTGTCGAGCGAGGACTTCGGGCGCGACGCGCGTTGGCTCGGCCGGCTCGGCTTCGCCCCCGCAGCGGCCGGCGGGGCCGACGGGGCCGACGGGTCCGACGGGGAGATCATCGCCTCCGCCGAGCGCAGCGGATGGCTCGAGCTCCACGGGCCCGGGAGCGCGGGGATCATCGGCCTCCACGCGCCGATGGCCGGACGCGAGCGCACGCGCCGCGCCTCCCCGGAGATGCCCGACCTCCCGCCCACGCTCCAGGCGCGCCTGGGTTTCGAGACCTCGGAGGACCTCGAGGCGCTCACGGCGCGGCTGCGCACCGCCGGGCACGACGCGCGTCTCGTCGAGGGCGCCGTGCGCGCGGTCCACGTGCCCGACCCCGACGGCATCGAGGTCGAGATCCATCCGCTGCCCTGAGCGGTTCGGCGCCCGCGCGCGGCGGGCGCCGATCCCGGTGTCCGCACCAGGTGTCCGAACGCGCGGGCGCATTCCCGTGACGTGGGTCTCCTGCGATACGGTGAGGCGGAAGACCGAACGCCCCGCGGTCAGCGCCGCGGGACCCCGTACGCAGGAGCGATGATGTCCGACGACGCCACTTCGACCGGCACCCACCCCGCGGAGAACCGCACCTTCCCCCCGAGCTCGGCGTTCGTCCAGAACGCGAATGCCCGACCGTCCCTCTACTCGGAGGCCGCGCGCGATCGCCTGGGCTTCTGGAAGTCCCGCGCCGCGTCGCTGAGCTGGCACAAGACCCCCACCGAGACCCTGGACTGGTCCGACCCGCCGTTCGCGAAGTGGTTCGCCGACGGCGAGCTCAACGCCGCGTACAACTGCGTGGACCGCCACGTGGAGTCCGGTCACGGCGAGCAGGTCGCACTGCTCGCCGAGTACGAGGACGGCTCCGACGCCGCCTTCACGTACGCCCAGGTCAAGGACGAGATCAGCAGGATGGCGAACGTCCTCGAGGGCTTCGGCGTCACCACCGGCGACCGGGTCGCGATCTACCTGCCGATGATCCCCGAGGCCGTGTTCGCGATGCTCGCCTGCGCCCGCATCGGCGCCCCGCACTCCGTGGTCTTCGGCGGCTTCAGCTCCGACGCCCTGCGCTCGCGCATCGAGGACGCCGAGGCGAAGGTCGTCATCACGGCCGACGGCCAGTTCCGCCGCGGCAAGGCCCTGCCGCTGAAGGACGCGGTGGACGCGGCTCTCTCGGGCGGCGCGGAGTCCGTGACGAACGTGCTCGTCGTGCGCCGCACCGGGGCCGACGTGGCATGGACCGAGGGGCGCGACGTCTGGTGGCACGAGGCGCGCGAGCAGGCCTCGCCCGATCACGAGCCCGTCTGGGTCGAGGCCGAGCACCCGCTGTTCATCCTCTACACCTCGGGCACCACCGGGAAGCCCAAAGGCATCGTCCACACCACCGGCGGCTACCTCACGCAGGCGAGCTACACCCACCGCGACGTCTTCGACCTCAAGCCCGACACCGACGTGTACTGGTGCACGGCGGACGTCGGCTGGGTCACCGGCCACACGTACATCGTGTACGGCCCCATGGCGAACCGCGCCACCCAGGTCATCTACGAGGGCACCCCGGACACGCCCCACCAGGGCCGCTGGTGGGAGATCGTCCAGAAGTACGGCGTGAGCATCTTCTACTCCTCGCCGACCGCCATCCGCACCGCCATGAAGTGGGGCGACGACATCCCGGCGAAGTTCGACCTCTCCTCCCTGCGCCTTCTGGGCAGCGTCGGCGAGTCCATCAACCCCGAGGCCTGGCTCTGGTACCGGCGCGTGATCGGCGGGGACCGCTGCCCGATCGTCGACACCTGGTGGCAGACCGAGACCGGCGCGATCATGATCTCCCCGCTGCCCGGCATCACCGATGCCAAGCCCGGCTCCGCACAGGTGCCGCTGCCCGGCATCAGCGCCGACGTGGTGGGCGACGACGGCGAGACCATCGAGAACGAGAAGACGGGCTACCTCGTGCTCACCGAGCCGTGGCCCTCGATGCTCCGCACCATCTGGGGCGACCCGGAGCGCTTCAAGGAGACCTACTGGTCGCGCTTCCCCGGGAAGTACTTCGCGGGCGACGGCGCGAAGCGCGACGCGGACGGCGACATCTGGCTCCTGGGCCGCGTCGACGACGTCATGAACGTCTCCGGCCACCGCCTGTCGACCACCGAGATCGAGTCGGCGCTCGTCTCCCACGACTGGGTGGCCGAGGCCGCCGTGGTCGGCGCGGACGACGAGACCACCGGTCAGGCCGTGGTCGCCTTCGTGATCCTCCGCGAGGGCACCCAGGGCGATGTCGAGGCCGCCGGCGGCGAGGAGGAGGCGGCGAAGATCCTCCGCGCCCACGTCGGCACGGAGATCGGCCCGATCGCCAAGCCCAAGAAGGTGCTGCTGGTGACCGAGCTGCCCAAGACCCGCTCCGGCAAGATCATGCGCCGCCTCCTGCGCGACGTCGCCGAGCACCGCACGATCGGCGACACCCAGACCCTCGCCGACTCCTCGGTCATGGACCTCATCCAGAAGGGCCTCGAGGACAAGAAGTGAGCGTCCGTCCCTGACGGCGCCGGACCGCGGTCCGACGCCGCCGGGACCCCGCTCGTGGCGCGGCGCCCCTCACCATCGTGGTGAGGGGCGCCGCGGTGCGTACGGCCCGAGTCGGCCTCAGCGTCGCGTGACGCTCACGTCGCCGATGTCGGTGCGGGCCCGCAGCGCCGCTCCCTCGCCCCGGATCCCGGCGTCGACGTCGGTCGAGCCCTCCTCGGAGCGGGCGTCCACGTCCCAGGTCTCGCAGCAGGGGAGAGCGATGGACACGTCGCCCGTGGTCGTGCGCGCCGAGACCTCGTGCGCCCCGTCCTCGTCGAGCGCGAGGTCGATGTCGCCGATGTCGGTGCGCGCGGCGACGGAGCCGGATGCGGAGACGCCGTCGGCGTCGACGTCGCCCGTGCGGGTCCGCAGGTCGAGACCGGCCAGGGCGCCCTGGGCCGAGAGGTTCCCGACGTCGGCCTTCACCGCGAGCGAGAGATCGGGAGCGGTGTCCGGCGGGACGAGCACGAGCAGGTCGCGGTCCTCGTCGTCGAACCAGTTCGAGGTCGCCTCCAGGCGGGGGCGCTGCACGTCCACGCGAAGCGTCCCGTCGTGCGAGCTGCGCACCCAGCGCGCCCTCACAGGGGCGGGATCCGCGGGCACGGTGTCCGTGCCCTGCTCGACGAGGGCGAGGGTGACCTGGTCGACCTCGTCGCTCACGCGCACGGTCACGTCGGAGACCGAGGAGGTGACCTCGAGGGACGAGGGCGAGCCGGCGGCGAGCACGGCGGGCGCCTCGGGGAAGCGCGACTGCTCGATGCCCGCGGCGATGCTGCGCGCCGCGAGCCCTCCGGCGGTGAGCACGAGGCAGACGACGGCGATGAGCACGAGCACGCGCCGCATCGTGCGGTCGCGTCCGGTCCCCTCGGGGAGGGGGCGGGGCGGGAGCTGGGCGGTGAGCATCAGCGGTCCTCCGATTCCAGGTAGCGCAGCACGGCCATGACCCGACGGTTCTCACCGTCGACCGGGGGCAGTCCGAGCTTGGCGAACAGGGACGAGATGTGCTTCTCGACGCTCCCCGCCGAGACGTGCAGCCGCTCGGCGATGGCCGCGTTGGAGCGGCCCTCCGCCATCAGCTGCAGCACCTCGCTCTCGCGCGGGGAGAGGTCCTCCAGCACAGAGCGGCGGCGGGAGCGCACGAGGATCTGCTGGACCACCTCGGGGTCCAGGGCGGTCCCGCCGTCGCCGACGGCGCGCACCACGCGCAGGAACTCCTCGACGTCGGCCACCCGGTCCTTGAGCACGTAGCCGAGCGCCCCGCCGGAGTCGGCGATGAGCTCGGAGGCGTAGCGCTCCTCGACGTACTGGGAGAGCACGAGCAGGGCGACGCCCGGGTTCTGGGCGCGGATCAGCACGGCGGCGCGGATGCCCTCGTCGGTGAAGGTGGGCGGCATCCGCACGTCCACGATCGCGAGGTCGACCTCGTGGCGGGAGACCGCATCCAGCAGCCCCGTCGCGTCCTCGACGGAGGCGACGATCTGGTGGCCGGCGGCCGCCAGGAGGCGTTCGAGGCCCGCCCGCAGGAGCACCGAGTCCTCGGCGATGACGATCCGCAGGCTCTCGCGCGCGGGGCGGGGGGATCGGGTCGTGCTCATCGGTGGGTCTCCTTCGCGGAGT